>JBFEPA010000041.1:0-10529 GCA_041550275.1 Thermoplasmata archaeon
GATATCATCGTGATGGTGTCCTTCGCCCTGCTGTGTTCGTCGATTGTGAGCTTCACTATCTCCTGTTGCCTGGCCAGTGCTTCTAGCTGCGCTTTTGCGGTCTCGATCATGGCCGCGGCCTCTCTCGCCTCGTTCTCGTCCATCAGCTGCCCCCCTCCATAAGGTACTTCACTCTGTGGTCGGTAATCTCCTCCACCTTCAGCGCCTTCACATCCTCTATCCGGACGAATTGGCGCTTCACGTTGTGTCTGCTGCCCATGAGGGCGAAGGTCTTCTCGACCGCAGCCGCCTCGTTCTCCGACGCCACTTCGATCGTGAAGCGCTGCCAATCCCTGACCGATATCCTGAGTTGCCCTTTGACTTCGAAAGCCATCATGATGATCCGCAGAGGCCCCTAGAGAAGGAACTTCAGATAAAGCTTATGCCAGTCCACCAGATCGTCCAAGAGGTTCTGGCTGTTCCGCGGATACGTATTCATATCTCTCCCGCTGATTCGGCTGCCATGGCGAAGAAGCTGTGCTGCTACTACCCGGGCCGCTGCTTCCCCTCGGTCTCGGTGACGGGGGACAGATGCGCGATGATGTGCAAGCACTGCTCGGGCGTATTCCTGAAACGTATGGAACATGTCGCCTCCCCCGAGGACCTCATAGAACTAGCTGCCTGTCTATCCGATGCCAGGGGTGAAGGGTTTCTGCTGACAGGGGGCTCCGACAGTCGTGGGAAGGTGCCGCTGGAGGGATTTGCTGACGCCATCGCCACCGTGAAGGAGACCACTTCCCTTCGCATCAACGCGCATGTCGGCCTGATGCCTCGGCGTGAGCTGGAATCGCTCGTACGTGCAGGGGTCGATGCCTTCTCCGTTGACGTTTACGGGACCGATTCTGCAATCAAGAAAACCCTGGGCCTGAATGCAGGTGCTGCAGATTTTCTATCGGTCGTCAAGGACCTTCGGGACATCGGCGCCCCAATAGTCGCCCCGCACATCTGCGTCGGTGTGGAGGAGGGAGCCCTCATCGGAGAGCGGGCCGCAGTGCAATCACTGGTTCGATACGCCCCGGACGTGCTAGTCATAATCGCCCTGATGCCGACAAGAGGCACGCCCTACGAGAACATCACTCCACCGTCTGACGACAGCGTGATCGACATCATAAGAATCGCCCGAGCGGAGCTCCCCGACACGCGGCTCGTGCTTGGGTGCATGCGACCGCGAGGAGGTCGCACTTTGGAGTTGGCGGCTGTGGAAGCAGGCGTCGACGGGATTGCCGTGCCCAACAAGGATGCTGTGCGAACCCTTACTAAGAATGGCTGGCGCATAGAGGAGAAGCGCGTGTGCTGCGCCATTGGGTGACGCTCACTTGTAGATGGACCCTCGGGAGTACTTGCGCTCGATGGGCATCAAGTACGCGATCCATGCTATGTTTGCCACGACTATCGCGAGTGCCAGAAGCGAGATGATGCCTGTGAATATACCTGAGACCTCCCTCAATACGGTCACGCTCGCGACTGACCCCGGATTATCCGCGTCGTTCAGGACAAGGATGTATTCCGTGTGGATCGCCTCGGGAACATCGATCGTAATCTCTTCGTCGACCACATAGTCTGCCGCGTTCTTGTTAATGCGCAGTATAAACATCTGGCTCAGGGTGCCGTTGTATGCATCGTACACACCAGCATCGACGAGATAGACCTCGACTGTATTGACCGCCGTGACCCTGACCTGGACCATCTCCTGCAGCGCGAGCGGGTCGCGGGACCAGAATGTGACGGGCTCATCTGCCGACA
Organism: Thermoplasmata archaeon; assembly: GCA_041550275.1. Lineage (GTDB taxonomy): Archaea > Thermoplasmatota > Thermoplasmata > UBA10834 > UBA10834 > UBA10834. The sequence continues at coordinate 1,783 of JBFEPA010000041.1, forward strand.
GGACCGAAGTCCTGCTCGTCGAATCTTGGATCACCGAGAGCACCGGTGGCGCCATGAGCACAACGACCACGACCGCGGCAATGATGGCCACCGTTATGGATGCGCGTATCGAGTTCTTGGCCATGAGATGCTTCGCGGAAGAGCTCCTGGCGAATCTTATCTCCATGATTCTGAAGAAGAACCCCTCTATGCAGACGACAAGGATGAGAAGTACCATGACCGCTGCGAACGAGTCCAACGGCAGGTACAGGACGGGCCGGATTCGAGCATCCCCCATGATGAATATCAAGAGTACTGCCAGAGCCACCAGCATGATGATCTGGACGACGTACAGGGTCCACTTGATCTGCCTAATTTTGGTGAGCCTGATGGAATCCTCCAGCACTCGACTGGAAATCGGCATCGGGCCCTTTTATACACATGTGTCTGATAAATACTTTGCGTGCCCGGTATCAACCGTGGCCTGATTCCTGCATATCAGGTGAGTTGCGACATACTCCGGCACTGTGTTGGCACCCTCCACCAGTCTGAAGCGTTCACCGCGCAGATCCACGCTGATAGGCTTGTTGCACAACACTCCTGTCTCACCGTCTCCAAAAGCGCTCGGGACGGCGTCGACGAACGGATTGAAGTCGTCGAGGTCGTCCCTTGCCATCGGCACTACCTCGAAAGAGGTCTTGCCATGGAGTGAGGATGGCAGCCGGATGAGCCTCCTGATGTCGGATGTTACCGGCTCGTCGGTTTCACCCTTCACATCCCCCCTGACTCTGAGATTCACCAGCTCGAGGAACGCCTCACTGTGGCGCTTCTCTGAGAACACCTCGTAAGTGTCCTCGTTCCGGATACGGTCCGCCCCGCTTCCCCCTCGGGTCTTGGCGAACAGGTCGGCGTAGAGCCCGTTGACCGTCTTTGTTCCGATATCGCGTTTCGAAGACGAAAGGTACTCCATGATGCGCTTCGTAGCCTCCTCTTCGGGGAGCGCCTCGAGTTCCAGGAGCAGATCATCGACGCCCTTTCTAATCCTTCCACGCCACCCCCCATCTTCGCGCTTCGGCATCGCCCTTCGATAGCCGACACCCGCACGATCCTTGTACCTGCTCTGCTCGAAGGGCGTAGAAGGAAAGACCCAATCGAGGTCCAGGTCGGTTCCGGTCACATAATCGACGATTTCCCGTCGTTCGTGCGAAGACAGTTTCAGGACCTTCGGGTTGCGCACATGTACGTGGTAACCTCTGCCGCCGGAAAAGACGATATCGAGGTCTTCCACGTCAAATCCCAGATCTCCCAGTAGGAACTCGTCGAGGAGACGCAAGACCTCCATCTTCACTCGCTCGAGCATCTTCTCGTACGGCAGGTTCTCAGCACCTCGGACGTGGTCCGCGTCTAGGTCGAACAGGAGATCTGCCGCCAGCCATTTCTTTTCGCTCATTGTAGGAGCGTCGGGCTTGTCGTAGTATGCGGTCGAGTAGTAAGCATGGGCAGGCACGTTCTCTACGAGATAGCGCTTCAACGCCGCCCTGCTCGGGAACGCCATATGTCTCATCATATACTGACGGTCGAAGAACATGAAACCGAACTCGCGCTTTGCGAAACGGTCCGGCATGGCGAGGGCCGAGTCTCTGTAGTGCCGTGCGAACTGCCTCGTCACGAACTTTCTAGACTCGTCCGATAGCATCGCGCCTGCTAATCAAACTGACTCGTATATTAAACCGCCATTTGCCCTTGGGCTACGCTTTGATTCTGCATCAGAAACCATAAAAAGGACACAGCGCCATCAAGCGGCACAACAGGAATACGATGAACAAGATATATGTCAAGATACTGCTCAGCAGCGAAGGGGAAACCCCTAAGCGGCTGGTCGAACGTATGAAGCGCGTTGGCGCCCTCCCACTCGTCGGCGACTTCGACTTCGAGGTCAAGCTGAATCCAGACGAGCGACTCTTCGACAAGTTGGATGCCATTCACCACGCCCTCAAGGGCGCGCGGGTCAGGTACACCGTGACGACCCTCGCCGATGTTAGCCGGCCGCTGGAAGGCGACAGCGCGGCTCGTCCAGTCGCCCCATTGATAGACCTCAAGCCGCCGGAGATGAAGAAGGATATCTACAAGGAGAAAATCGGAAGATGGAGGGAGATGGGCCTGGATGTGAAGGAGCTCGAGACACTGCTCGAGAGCGATCCTGAACATTTCAAGGAATTCAGCAAGGAGTTCCTGAGGACCCATCTGAACAACATCTCCGTCGTTCGCGACAAGCACCCGCCTGAGAACCAGCTCGACGGGGAGGTCCTGGCTCTTCTAGGCGAGACCGGCAAGACCATAGATGATATCGCAAAGGCCACCGGATACTCCGAGGAGCAGGTGACGCTGTCGCTGGGGCGCCTGATTTCGTCTGGAAGCGCAACCCGCTCGGAGAACGGTGAGCTGGAGAAGTACTCCCTTGTGCCGCCACCCGCACCTCCACCGATGAAGAAGCTGCGGGTTCTACCTGCGGAGAACGCCGAGGAGGCAGAGGACAGAGTATTCAACGCAATAGCTCCCAGTGGCTCCTCGAGGGTGCAGATACTCAGGGCAACACGTCTCCCCGACGATCAGGCGACGAAGGCACTCGCGGCGCTCAGCAAGAAAGGGCGCATACGGGTCATCGGCAAGGGCAAGAAGGCGAAGTTCATCCCGAACTGATTCGAGTATGCCACATAGCTGGCGCGTGCGCTCTTTTCTCCAAAGATTTAATACAGGACCCCTCAATTGAGCGGGGCTTGAAGGTTGCACGATGAACGCCCTGCGAATGCGCGATGTCAGTGTCCGATATCCTGACGCCGACCGCGATTCTCTCGAAGGCGTATCTTTAGACATCGCCAAGGGCGAATGGATACTCCTCCTGGGCGCAAACGGTGCAGGCAAATCTACACTCTGCATGCTGATGAACGGCCTCATCCCGCACGCAATCAAGTGCTCGTTGAAGGGTGAGGTCGAGGTCTTCGGCAAGGACGTAGCCAGGCATTCAATCGCGTCGCTCTCCACAAAGGTCGGCATCGTGTTTCAGGAGCCGGAGAACCAGCTCTTTTGCATGAGCGCGGAGGAGGAGGTCGCGTTTGGGCCAGAGAATCTGGCGATTGACCGGGAAGAGATCGCAGCCAGGGTCGAGTGGGCGCTGGAGACCGTTGGACTGAAGGGGCTGAACGACCGTCCACCGGCCAGTCTTTCAGGTGGGCAGAAGCAGCGTCTGGCAATCGCCGCCGCCCTTTCCATGCATCCTGAGATGCTGGTGCTCGACGAGCCGACATACGCCCTCGACCCAATCGGAAGGTTGGAGCTCTACTCCCTGCTGACCGCCCTCAAGAAGAAGCACAACATGACCGTGCTGGTTGTCGAGAGGGATGCTGAGGAGGCCGCATCGTTTGCCGACCGGGTTGTGCTCATGAACGAGGGGCGAATAGCCAAGACCGGGGCTCCGAGGGAAGTGCTGGCTTATCCGAACGCCCTGCGGTCGATAGGCGTCCCCCCGCTGCAGCTTTCTGAGTTCAGCGAGGCCCTTCACGCCAAGACCGGCTCGACGAAATCTAACGGAATAACTCTGGAGGAGCTATTTGGGGAGCTCTCCTTGGGACTTAGCGCTGGGAGGCGACAGGAGTGAGGCCGTTTTGATACCGCTCCCAACGCCTGACGAGGAGCCAATCGTTTCTCTGCACAACGTCAGTTACTCGTACGACGACGGCACCGAGGCGTTGAATGGCGTCACGATGGACATCTGGCCTGGTGACCATATAGCCCTGGTGGGAAGCAACGGATCGGGGAAGACCACTCTCGCCAAGCATCTCAACGGATTGCTCAGGCCGGGTCGGGGACACGTCCATGTGAGAGGTAAGGATGCTGGGAGAGAATCCGTGGCGTTCCTGTCGCGGACTGTCGGCTACGCCTTCCAGAACCCTGACCATCAGCTGTTCTGTCCGACGGTCGGCGAGGAGGCGCTCTTCGGTCCAAAGAACATCGGTTTCCCCGACGCCGTTGCTGCCGAGAAGGCGGACCGCGCACTGAAGATGCTCTCGATAGACCATCTCAGAGACGAAGCCCCTCTGTCGCTCAGCCTCGGCGACCGCAGGAGGGTATCCGTGGCGTCGGTCATCGCCATGGATCCGGCAGTTCTCGTTCTGGACGAGCCCTCGACAGGCCTGGACGCCATGGAAGCCGCGGAGCTGATGCGAGCGCTGGATATCCTGAACAAGGAGGGCAAGACGATAGTCCTGATCACCCACGAGATGCGCTTGGTCGCCGAGCATTCCGAGCGCGTGGTCGTAATGGCGGACGGCCATATCTCGCTTGACTGCAGAACGCGAGTGGCATTCTCCGAGCTGGAGACGCTTCGCCAGAGCGGCGTCGTCCCACCACCAGTCATCCAACTCGCCAACCTGCTGCGCGATTTCGGCGTCTCACCTGAGGTGTTGACGGCCGACGAGCTCGCCGAGGAAGTGGCGAGACTGTGGGGTGAGAGGAAGTGACGAGCTTCGTCGACCTCTACTCCGAGGGCGATACGTTCCTCCACAGGATCGACGCCCGGGTCAAGATAGTCGCGGTGTTGCTCCTGAGCATCCTCGCCTTCCTGTTGTCCAACGTGCTCTCGCTGACACTCCTCCTGACATTCATATTCGTGATGCTATTCCTCGCGCGAGCCACCCTTAGCCGTACATGGTTCGCGCTTAGATTCGTATTGCGATTCATGGTTCTGATAGTCGTTCTATGGCCTCTCTTCGATCCGTCTGGGACACCCGTGTGGGCTACCTTCGGCCCGGTGAAGATAACCGAGCCAGCAGTCTGGCGTGGGATAACGTCCGCAGTCAGGGTCGGCTGCCTCGCGTGCGTATGGTACATCCTCATGTTTACGACATCGCAGCGCGACCTGGTACGAGCGCTCGTGAAGATGGGGCTGAGATTCGATTTCGGCCTCGCACTGGCGATATCGCTCCGGTTCCTGCCTACGTTTGGCGCAACCATCGAGTCCATCAAAGACGCTGAGCGTGCGCGTGGCATGGAGCTCGACAAGGGCAGTCTGCTGAAGCGCACCAGGAACCATGTGACAATCCTTGTGCCGACGATAGTATCCGCGCTGCGCAGTGCCGACACGCTGTCCCTGGCGCTGCATTCGAGGGCGTACGGCGCGAGGGCTGATAGGACTTATCTGCGGGAGCTCAAATTGCGCCCGCAGGACGTCGCCGCCCTGTCGATAGTGATCGCCATACTCGTCATACCCTTGTTCTTCAAGTTCGTCTTCGGAGTGCCGCTGTAGTGTTGGCAAGGCGTCTTCAAGGGCCATTTGTGTGCTTTACCATTTGGAGGGTTTATGTAGCCCTTGGAGATTAGCCCCTTTGATGGAAATGGAATCCAAGGACACACTTGAGGCGGGTGCCGGGAAGGTCCCCATGCCTGCGAATTACGTGTCGCCGAGAACGGTAGCGCTCTATGGGATACTAACGGCGCTCACAGCAGCCATTACATATGCGTCGTTCGCGCCATTCTCCCCGACCAAGGGATACTTCAACCTGGGAGACTCAATGGTGTTCTTCTCCGCCCTCGCATTCGGCTGCCGTGCGGGCGCCATATGCGGCGGAGTCGGCTCCGCAGCCGCTGATATATTGCTGGGATTCGGCATATTCGCCCCGGTGACGCTTGTTGCCAAGGGTGGCGAGGGTTTCGTTGCGGGCACAATCTCCAGATCCGGCAAGGGGAAGAAGTGGGCTATCGTCCTCGGCATTGCTGCAGGAGGCGCCGTAATGATTACCACCTATTTCTTCGCCGAATGGTTGTTCCTCGATGTCGGCTTCGGAAAGGCCTTGGCCGAGATACCGATTAATATCTGCCAAGCCGTGTTTGGTGGCACAATAGGAGCAGGACTAGCACACATGATTCGGAAGTCTTATCCGAACCTTATCAAGGACCGATAGAGGCTTGCCAAAATGCAATCGAGGGTCACTTCTTCAGCCTAGCCATCTCGCTCTCGCCGACCTTGTCCCTGGGCATGAGCCGCTTCATGCCAGCCATCATGTTCATGCCGAAGTTCATGAGTATTGCAGGCATCGATATCCCGAACCGCGTGCCGGTCTCAACGACCTTTCCCGGGTTCATTATACCCTCGGGATCCATGAGTTCCTTGATGCTCCTTACGAGCTCGGCGCCCTCCTTCCCGCGGTACTTGTCGAGGTTGCCGGCGAAGAACAGCCCAAGCCCGACCGGTCGTCCGCCGTTCTCGAACGCTATATCGCCAAGCTTCTTCCCAAAGCCCATCGCCGCCGTCGACCTGAGGAAGTTGTGCTCGTCGGTGAGGTAGTAAGGCATGAGCATCACGGTGTTCCTATCTGCAACCGTGCCTATTATCGGCCCTTTCAGCTTCATCTTCTCCACGAGCTTTCTGGTTTCTGCCAGGGTCTTGTCAAACCCATCGATAGGGACGAGGATCTCTCCAGGTATCGCTCCGATGCCCATCTCCCTTACCCTGAACTCGTAGCTTCTCTCGGACCACTCGTGCTCGGCAACATCGGCCGGCATCTTCGTGGCGCCCGAGGATGTCATGATCTCGTCCAACATCTTCTCGTCGAGATCGACCTTCTCTTTAGCTCCCGTGAGCGCACACGTCACCATGCAGCCGACATCTGGTGCGTGCTTTCCCGCAGCCCTGAGGTAGTCGAAGTGTATCCGGTCACCGAACATTATGTGCATTGGCACAACATCGCTCCTGGATATCTTCCTGAGCGCTGGAGTGAACGCTGCCAGGTCCTCGAACGAATATGAGACGGCCCTCAGGACCTCGGGTTTCGGCAGCACGTTGAGCGTCACTTCAGTTATGACTCCGAGAATGCCCTCGGAGCCAACGAACAGCCAGTTAAGGTTCGGCCCTCCGCCGCTCGCTGGGACATACTTGTCCCCTGTGTGGATTATCCTCCCGTTCGGGAGGACGACTTCGAGGTCCCTTATGATATTGCCAGCAGTGCCGTACTTGTAGGCACCAATCCCCGTCCCACCGGTGCCTATCCATCCGCCGAGCGTCGCTGACGGGGCGCTGCTCGGATAGCATGGAAGGAATAGGCCCTTGTCGTCGAGCGCGTCGGCAAGAGCTTTCCAGGTGATCCCTGCTTGCACCGTTACGACCAGGTTCGTCTCGTCTATATTGACGATCTTGTCCATCGCGGTCATGTCGAGGACATAGCCACCCTGTACTGGGACGGATCCTCCGAGCCCCCAGGTGCCCGCTCCGCGCGGCACTATGGGCTTCTTGGTTGCGACGGCCTTCGCCATCATCTGCGAGATCTCCATGGCGTGCTTCGGCCTGATGACCTGGTCCGGCATGGTCTTGAATATCAGATCCATCTCTTTCGGCAGCGGTGCGAGGTCATGGCTGTACAGTCTCCTTTCGAGCTTGTCGTCGGACGTCTCCATTGTGAACACCTACTCGGCAACGATTGTGACGCGGGCGCAACGCCCGCTGGGAGGGTGGTAAGCGGTCTTTCCCAATAAAACCTACACCCCACCAATGACTGACACATATCGTTAGGGACCGACGAGAAACGGCGCAAGAAGCAGCGAAAGATACTTATTCGACCACTATCTGAGAGATATGAATAGCGACAAAACGCAGAGAGGGAGGTATAATCATGCATTCCACGCTGAGGACCATCGGGCTGTTCATGCTTCTGATGGGGCTGTTCGCAGTGATAGGCTACGTCATAGGTGGCTATTTTGTTGGGAACTGGATCGCCGGGGCGCTCATGTTTCTCGTCTTGGCGGCCATAATGAACATCATCAGCTACTTCTTCAGCTCCAAGATAGTTCTGTGGTCGTACAAGGCTAAGATAGTCAGCAAGGAGGACGTCCCTCGGCTGCACAAGCTCGTCAGCAAGATATGCATGAAGAGCGGTATGCCGATGCCTCGCATAGCTATCGTTCCGACGAGCACCCCGAACGCCTTCGCGACCGGCAGGAACAAGAATAACGCCGTCGTGGCAGCGACCGAGGGCATACTGACACTTCTGTCGGATGACGAGCTCGAGGGCGTGCTTGCGCACGAGATGGCACATGTGAAGAACAGGGACATACTCGTGATGTCCGTGGCAGCGACCATCGCCGGGGCGATATCCTTCGCTGCTCGTATGCTGTGGTTCAACATGCTGTTCGGCGGGCGCAGGGGCAACGACAACGCCCTTCTGCTCATCGTCGTCATGATCACAGCACCGCTGGCCGCGCTGCTGCTTCAGCTCGCGATATCGCGCAACAGGGAGTACAAGGCCGACCGTGAAGGCGCCCTGATGATACAGCGTCCGTTGGCCCTGGCTCGCGCACTCGAGAAGCTTGAGGAGGGTAATAAGCGGAACCCGATCAGGCGTGGGAACCCGGCCACCTCTAACATGTTCATCGTCAACCCATTCAGGGGTGGCGGACTCATAACCCTGTTCATGACCCACCCGCCGATGAAGAAGCGCATCGAGAAGCTGCACGCGCTGGCGGACGAAACAGGCTTCATCGGCTGAGGCCAGTGCTCATCCGATTTTCTCCCATTTCTCCAGGTTTAGTATACCTGATAGGGTGCCGCCTCTCTTGATCTCCTCGCGGAGGCGCTCCTCCCTCTCCATGATGTCTATGGCGCGGTTGGCTACCTCGACAGCATGCTCCTGCGGCACAACCACCACGCCGCTCTCGTCTCCAATGATCCAGTCGCCGGTGCGGACCGTCACGCCGCAGCAGACGATCTCCTCGCCGATGCC
>JBFEPA010000042.1:0-10248 GCA_041550275.1 Thermoplasmata archaeon
AGTTCATCTCAGGGAAGGTGTCGACTATCTGGGCATCGTTTCCTTCGATTTCCCAGAGCTCCGTCCCTTGGTAGGCCATTCTGTCGACGAAAGCTACGATGTTGACGTCAGCGCTTGCTGGTATGTTCATCAGGTACAGCAGGCTGAGCCCTTCCCAATACGTGTCGAAGTCGTTGTCCGCGTCTATGTACAATCCTATCGTCCAAGAGGCATTGGTCTCAGCCGAAGCCCTTCCGATCGGTCCGCCCACAGCAAAGACTGCTGGCAACATAAGACAGAAGAGAACTCCAGCGCAGGCTAATGCCCTATGCGGTTCCCCTTTCAAGTTCAATCCCCCTAGAGTCACGATTTCTGACTCTCGTGACAACAACCGAATGAGAAACCCACCTCTTGAACATTCTTATGGCTAGCATTGCAATGTTAAGAAACTCACTGTTCAGGTGTCGGCATCGTTTTGGAGGCCAATCTCAGTCTTATGGATTCCATTGCCGTGGTGAATTCCATAGTGCCCATGCTTCCTCCGAGGTAGCCAGATAGAAGTGAGCGCGCCTCTTTAGGGATATCATCCTCGACCTCGATGTTCTGGAGGGACAGACGATGGCAAATTGACAGGCAACGGTTCTTGTAACAGGCAAATTTGGGGTTGAAAACGTATTAATACAGACACCTGATAACGAAGCCGGATTGACGGTTGCACCATGACGCCCAGACCTGTAGATAGAAGCTGCACAGAGGAGGTACTCGGCCTGCTCCACCCGGTGATAGCCGAGTGGTTCAGCGACAAGTTCGGGACGGTGACCGAGGCGCAATCCATGGCGGTGCCGCTCATCCATCGGATGGAGAGCGCTCTTGTGTCGTCACCGACGGGATCGGGCAAGACGCTGACTGCGTTCCTCTCGATAGTCAATGAGCTGACGCTTCTAGCTGACGAGAGCAAGCTAGAGGATAGGATATACGCAGTCTACGTTTCACCGCTCAAGGCGCTGGCGAATGACATCAACGAGAACCTTCTCAGACCTCTGAAGGAGATATCCGAGCGGTTCGAGTCAATGGGCATGGCCGCCCCGGCGATTCGCGTGGCAGTGAGGACGGGCGACACGCTTCAGAGCGAGCGACAGAAGCAGGCTAGGAAACCTCCACACATATTCATCACTACGCCTGAATCCCTGTCGCTGGTGCTCTCCACGCCGGTCTTCAGGAAGCGGTTCGAGGGCGTTCGGTACGTCATTGTCGATGAGGTCCATGAGATATGCGATTCCAAGCGCGGCGTCGCTCTCTCAATCGCCCTTGAGCGTCTCCAGGGATTCTGTGCGGAGCCACTCGTCCGTATAGGCCTGTCGGCGACCGTTGCGCCCATATCGGAGGTGGCCGAGTTCCTAGCAGGCCTCGAGGGTGGACATCCCCGCCCTGTCAGGGTCGTGGAGGTGCTGGGCCAACGGGACCTCGACCTCAGTGTCATCTGTCCCGCCGCGGATATGACTACACTCTCATTCGAGGTCGTTAACTCGAAGATGTACGACCGGCTGAAGGAGATGATCGAGCAACACCGGACGACGCTCGTATTCACAAACACGCGCAGCGGCACTGAGAGCGTCGTATACAAGCTGAAGGAACGCGGCCTCGAGCACATAGGTACCCACCATGGCAGCCTAAGTCGGGAGACGCGCCTCGAGGTCGAAGAGAGCCTTCGAGACGGCAAGCTCAAGGCGGTCGTGTCGTCGACTTCGCTGGAGCTCGGTATCGACATCGGTTCGATCGACCTCGTGGTGCAGATAGGCTCTCCCAAGTCCGTCGCGAAGGGGTTGCAGCGTGTTGGTCGTGCGGGACACCAGTATCGCGGCACCTCCAAGGGCCGGATCATCGTGTTCGAGAGCGACGATCTCGTCGAGTGCGCCGTCCTTTGCCGCGCGGCTCACAGGAAGGCGATTGACAGGGTCAGCATCCCGATGAATTCGCTGGACGTGCTGGCCCAAGCCGTGGTCGGCCTATCACTGAAGCGCAAATGGAATGTCCACGATGCGCTCACCCTTTTCAGGGGGTCGTACTGCTACAAGGACCTGTCCGAAGATGACCTCGTTGGCGTGCTGGAATACCTCGGCGGCAAGGGCGAGTTCGAGGGAGTGTACTCCAAGATATGGTACGATGAAGCCGAACGGACTTTTGGGCGCAAACGCGGTTCGAATATGATCTACTACCTCAACCAGGGCACCATTCCCGAGGAGGCGGACTACAAGGTCTTCTCGGAGCGAGGGTCTCTCGTGGGTTCGTTGTCCGAGAAGTTCGTCGAGCGCCTGTCGAAGGGCGATATATTCGTCCTCGGTGGCAGGAGCTACGAGTTCATCCGGTCGAAGGGGACGAAAGCGCTGGTCAAGAGTGCAAGTGGTAGGAAGCCAACGGTTCCGTCGTGGACCGGGGAGATGCTGCCACGCAGCTATGACCTCTCCGTCATGGTTGCGGAGTTCAGAAAGGAGATGGATGACCGTCTGAACACTTGCGCCGAAGGCGATACGCGGTCATGGCTCATGAACGAGTTCCACGTGGACGAGGGGTCGGCGAACACGATCATCAACTACTTCCGGGAGCAGAAGGCCGTAGGCCTGATGCCGACCGATGCGCAGCTGGTGATAGAGGGCTACATCGACCAGTCGGGTAACAGGAACGCCATCTTCCACTTCCCTTTCGGAAGGAGGGTCAACGACGCCCTCAGCAGGGCCTATGCGGGGGCGCTGTCCGACCTGGTCAGGGCCAACGTGACCGTCTCGATATCGGACGACAGCTTCATGCTGACCGTGCCCAAGGAGTTCGACCTCGGCGGCCTTGCAGGTTTGGTCACGTCAGAGACGCTGGAGCGCAGGCTGAGAGAGGCCATCGACGACTCAGAGTTGTTTGCGCAGCGTTTCAGACACGTCGCCACGAGGAGCTTCATGGTGCTCAGGAACTACAAGGGCAAGGAGCTCTCGGTGGGCAGGCAACAGCTGCGGTCACATCGCCTTCTTGATGCCCTACATGAGTTGACCAACTTCCCGGTGATGGTCGAGACGTTCAATGAGATTCTCACTGAGGTGATGGACATTGAGAACGCGAGAGGCGTTCTCCGGAGCATCGAGAGCGAGGAGCGCGTGGTCGTCGAGGACCCGTTCTCGGCCGTGCCTTCGCCTTTCGCCCACAATATCATACTTCTTGGCGTGTCGGACATAGTCCTGATGGAGGACAAGAGCATGCTGCTCAGAAGCCTCCACAGGAAGGTAATCGAACGTGCGCTTGGCGACGGAGCGGCTGCGGCGTACCGCTTCACGCCAGAGGAGGTCGAGAGGCACTTCGAGGAGAAGAGCCCGCGGATAGCAGGGAAGAAGGACCTCATACCGGCGCTTCACGCCTTGGGACCACTCAACCTCTTCAGGGAGAAGGGGGACAGCATATACTCGCGTTCAGGCAGATCGTTCGACGAGATCCATAGATGGGCCGTCGATGCTCTACACTCAGGACGTGCGAGGTCCGTATGGATAGGCGAGGACGTTTACGTCCATGCCGACCATCACGATCTATATACGAGCATACACTGGAGGCCCATAGAACGACTCGAGGTCGATGACCGCATCATCGCTGGATGCGGCGATGGAGGGTCGACCATCGCCGAGCTGGCGAAGGCTCTACGTATGCCGGAGCGCGACCTTCGGGAGAGGGTCAGACGCCTTGAGGCCGCCAATCACCTGTACCGCTGCGATATCGTGCGCGGAGTCGTGAGGTACAGACCTGTCGTATGCGGCACTGGGGGCAGGGAGAAGAATGTGGCAGAGGCGATAAGGCGTCATCTTGCGTATCGCGCCCCTATATCGCTCGAGGACATCGCGTACGAGGTCGGCGTGACCGAATCGGACGCGAAGGCTGCGCTGGATGCTCTCACATCGAAGGACGCGATCGTGTCAGGGCACTTCATCGTGGGCGAGCAGCTGCAATACATGCTGACGAGGGACTATCTTCGTCTGTCCTGGGGCGAAGAGAAGGTGTTCGACCGAGAGTCCGTGCGCGCGTTCAAGGAGGCGAAGCAATTCGAACGCCTCGACTCGATAGCCGCCTACTTCCACCGATTTGGCAGTGCGGGCATGGCCTATGACATCGCCCAGCGCGTCGACGACTTCGACATAGAGGAATTCTACGAGATGAGGCGAAGCGGGGAGATACTACTCGGTCGGTTCGTCAAGGGACGCGTCAGATACATACTGGCCGAGGACGTTGCCCACTACCTCGCTGTGTTCAGAGAGGGGCGTGTCAACAAGTACGAACGCGCAATCCTGGGCGCACTCGAGAAGTTGAAACATGGCACATACGTCGAGGTCGCCGACAGGGCGGGCATACCAGGCGATTTGATGCGTGAGTCGTTCGACTCCATCGACCGCAAGGGGTTCTTGCTGAGGGAATTCGACGAGGCCGAGCACTGGAGCTCTCGTAATGTATACTCTGTTTGCGAGACCGAGCCGGTCACCGACGGTGCCGCTACGAAAGTGGTCATGCACCTGCTAAGGGGATATGGGCCGATCACGGCCTATCAGGCGGCGGTGCACCTGGATGTTGAAGAGATACAGGCCAAGCGAATGCTCGCTGATGCAGGCGCCGCCATGATTCGGGTCGGCCTCGACAGGATAGAGATGTACCTCCTCCCCGAGGAGATAGAGTCGCTCGAGGCCGTCAGCGGCAGCCGAGAGGAAAAAACCACCGTGCGGGTGCTATCGTTGTATGACCCGTTCCTGAGCGACCGGTGGCCGGAGATCGCCGCAACCTACGGTGAGGGTTGGATATATCCCGTCGTGAGCGGCAACGACATGGTGGGCATGGTCGAGAGCTGGCTGATGTCGTCCGCTCTCGAGGTCCGCGACATCCAACTACAGGACGCATCGCTGCTCGGCGGCTTGATCGACGCCCTCACCAGGTCTATGGACTTCTACGCGATGCTTGGGATTGACGTATTGCGCGTCAGCAGCGTGCTGGGCAGCAGCATCGAGGAGTTGGATGAGGGGTCAAAGGCTGAGTTCACTTCGAAGGGATTCTCGGAGTCAAATGGCATGCTCGTCAAAGGCGCCGTTGTCACCGGCTGTTTCGACAGAGGTGAACTGCTTTCAGCCGTATTCGCGAGCCAGAACCTGTCTCCTTCGCTCATGCTACCTGACATGGACGCCGCTCTCAGGCGCTACGGCAGCCTGCGCACGGACGCCGAGGCGATGTTGCGGGTAAGGAAGTTCAAGCCATTGTCTGCTATGCAGAAGGACGGCGAGGTCGTGAAGGGCTATCTCGTACCCGAGCGAGTCGGTTACGCCCGACCTGAGGACGCTGGGCTGTTGAGGGCGGTTCGCTCGCGACCGCTTACCGAGGAGGAGAAGCTGCTGATGCGGATCATCGGCGACAAGGGCAGCGTCAAGAGGGACAGACTCCTGGCGCTTTCGCCAGTCGGCCCCAAGGAATCTCTGGAGGCGCTCAAAGAGCTGTACAACTCGTCTCATGTCTTCATGGATGGCACGTCATCTTACGTCCTCGCGAAGAAGAGGCGCTTCACAAGGGACGGTGCGTGGCTTGCCGTCGTCAAGAGGATGTTTGATGTATACGGTATCGCTAGCGCCGAGTCGTTGGGACTCCTCCTCGGGAGAGATCTGCGAATGAGGGAGCTGAGGAGCATATTGAGGCAGCTCGAACGACGAGGCTATCTGGTGAAAGGCCATCTCCTGCGCGGCTCCTCAACGATGTACTGGGCTTCAAAGGAAGCGTATGCGATGCTCGGAAAGGTCGATTTCCACCAAGGCTTCGTCCTGTCTCCAGGCGACAACCTGTATCACTACCTGCGCGCCTCCTTCAGGGAGATCGTGTCCACTGGTGGCCGGTTCATTGTCTTCTCCGGCTCGGAGAAGATTGGTTCCTTCGCGGGCAAGGTCCGTGGCGACGCTCTGGAGGTGAGTGACATAGATGGCGGCCCCGAATGCTCAGCTCTGGTGGAGGAGTACGCCCGTGTCATAGGCAAGAGGGCCAAGGCCAGGACCGCGTCGGACACGACCGATTGGGAGATAATGGAGTTCTACGAGAAGAGCCACCCCGGCATGGGATGACGAGGTACGTGCAAACGTTAATCGTTACGGTCACACTCAGCTATGTTACATGGTCGACATATCCATAATCGGTGGCGAGCCCTATCCAGCAGTCGCCCTCATAGTCGGCGGCGCAATGGCGATATTCGTCGCCGTATACGGCCGCAGAGAGGATTCGTTCATCGACGAGATCGGAACCGGACTCGCCTTCATCATAGGTATAGGCGTTGCGATCGTCTGCATTGCTGCGTTCCTGGAGGACTCCTCGGAGCAGTTCTCGCTTGCGGTCATGGGCTTGCTAGCGCTCTGCCTCTTTCTCAGGCCGTTCAAAGGGGTCCCGTGGTCCGGCGTATTCGGCCTTGTTGCTGGCGTCGCCGCTGCCTATGGCGCGTCGATGCTGTTGCCTTCGGTTGTGCTGGGAGTGGAGGAGTGGAAGGTCTTGCTCGTGATATTCTTCGTCGTCGGAGCGATAGTGCACTTCCTGACGCGCTTCCTCGAGGACCTGATGGCGATCTCGTCGACAGTCGCAAACTGGAGCGTGTCGATGGTGATCATAGGTCTCGTAGCAGTGGCAGAAGGCGTTGTGATACTGTTGGAGGACGCAACACTGCTGTCATTCCTGTGAGAATGCACAAGCTACGTCAGGCGATATCGACCGCTCGTTAAGGAACAGGTACTCCTGCGCATACCCGGCGAACGCGCCGAACCGCTCGCGCGCAAAGTCCCTAAGAGCGGAGTACGGCCCAGTTGCGCCGTACAGTCGCCCCAGCGCCCGCTCGACCCAGACGTCGACGGGGAAAGACTCGAGATGGCCGAAGCCGAACAGCGAGACGCAGTCCGCCACCTTGTCGCCGATCCCTGGCAAGCTCTTCAACTCTTGGCGCAGGTCCTCGTACGCCATATTCTCCATGTGAGCTATCGTGCTCTCATCGACCGATTGGCAGAGCTTGTTCAGGTATGCCGCCCTGTAACCAAGGCCGCGCTCGGACAGGTCTTCGACGGTCGCATCCCTGAGGCTATCCAGCGACGGGAATGCGTACACGCCATCTGATATCTCCTCACCGTAGCCTTCGGCGATGGAGTTGATCATGCGGGTTATCCTCTTGATGTTCGAATTGGTGGCGAGCACGTAGCTGACGACGCATTCCCAAGGGGGCATCTTGACCAGTCTCAGGCCTCTGAACCTGACCATCCCTGTCGACAGAACCGGCTCCGTCGATAGTGAGGCCTGGATCGAGTCAATATCGTCGCATCCTCTGAGGTACTCAGCGACTCTCCCTGCAGTTTCGCTTCCACCGCGGAGGACATCGACGGTCAGCGAACGACGCCCGGCGTCGAGTCGCACGACGTCGTCGCCCAGAATGCCCGTCCACGAGCCGTCCTGGGCACGCTTCCATCTGAAAGTCTGGCCACAGCCGAGCGTTAAGTCGAGGTCTAGAGGGCGGATATCTAGGGTGAATCTGGAAGCGTCTCTCACGCTGCCTACCTCTTGTACCCGAACTTCCTCAACAGCTCCTTCCTCTCGGCAACGTCCTTCTCGCTCTCGACTCCCTTTGGTTTCTCGCCGTCTATTACGCCGACTATGCCTCTTCCACGGCCATTGTCCACAACGAGCACGTCAATCGGGTTGGCGGTTGCGCAGAAGATGCCACACACCTCCTGCACATCCCTAATACGTGGGAGTACGTTGATCGGATAGCAGTCTTTCATTATCACGACGAAAGTATGCCCAGCGCCTATCCTCTCGGCGTTCTTCGCAGCCGCGTTCTTCAGTTCGTCGTCATTGCCGTCAGTCCTGATCAGGCACGGGCCCGACGCCTCGCAGAACGCAATGCCGAACCGCGCCTGGGGCACAGCGCCGACCATGGCCTCATAGACGTCCTCGACAGTCTTGATGAAGTGGCTCTGACCTATCACCACGTTGGCGTCATCCGGGAACTCGACTCTTACCGATTCTATCTGCATTCAAACCCCAGCGGACACGTCAGCAGTTCGTCAGAAATAACACTTTCGCGCCAGGTGGCGACGCCACCCCGTGCCGCTATCATTCTCGAAAATCAAAACGGTTAACTATTTATCCAGGCATATCGTAGATGCGTACAGCATATAACAGGAGGCCTTATCAGTTGCCCGACGGAAAGGGAGGGAAGCTATGCCCCATATGCGACTCGCCCCTCGAACCTGGATCCAAGAAATGCGGTTTCTGCGGCACGGACCTCGCGATATTCGAGACTGAGGCGGAGTCCTCAAAGGCCAACGACAAGGCTTCTGAAGGCGAGCTCGACAGCAAGCTGGAGGAGGTCTTCTTCGGACCGGCAGAAGACGCCAAGGCAGCCAAGTCGGAGCCCGAGCCAGCTGCCGTTGAAGCGCCTGCGGAAACGGTACCTGTAGTGCCCGAGCCTACGCCCGAGCCAATGCCTGAACCCACGCGCACGCCGGAGCCCGAGCCAGCCGCCAAGGTCGAGACCGCGGCTCCCCCGCAGGTTCCCACGCGGGAGGAGGCTGAACCGGTCGTTACCTCTAAGCCGGAACCGGTGGAGCCCGAGGTAGCAGCGGAGGAGCATTTCGAGTGTCCGCAGTGTGGTTCCCATGTCGTGACCACTGCATCTTCGTGTCCGAGCTGTGGCGTGATGTTCGCTGACGAAGGCGAGGACATGTTCCAGTGCCCTGCATGCAATTCACTAGTCAACATCGATGCGACATCCTGCCCCGGTTGCGGCGCTCTCTTTGTTGATTCCGATGAGGCCGCGGCCGCCGAGCAGCCGCCTGCGTATACGCCCGAACCCACGCCTGCGCCAACACCTTCGCCCAAGCCGGAGCTGGAACGTCCCGTATCCGAAGTGGTCATCGAGCCCGAATCGGATGAGGCCGCCGAGGCAGAGGCCGAGAGCGAGGCAGGCAAGAAGGGACTCCTTGGCTCGATCTTTGGCAAGAAGAAGAGGCGCAGGCAAGAGCCCGAAATGATCGCGTCCGAGGCGGAGCCAGAGATGGAGGAGAAGCCAAGGCCGGAGTCGGTTCTTCGCCGGGTCGAGACGCCAAGACCCGAGCCCACAGCTGCCCCGGTGCGGGAACGCGCGATGCCGCAGAGACGAGAGACTCCAGTGGCGGAGGAGCCAACCATCGCTGCAAGACCGGAACCAGAGCCCACAAGGGAGGTCGCAGCGACCGCAACGGCGCCCAAGGCTATGGACAAGCCCAAGGCAAAGGAGCTCGCGCGGCTTACGGCCGAGCTGCAGCCACTTATGCGCTTGGCAAGCGACAACGGAGTCGATGTCTCCGAGAGCAGACGCCTCGTCGACGAGGGTGCCATGTCCGCAAGGGCCAGACAGATGGACAGCGCCTTCGAGAGCGTCGTCCGTGCGAGAGAGCTTTTAATGAAGAGCCTAAGCGAGAGCATCGGACAATTGATGGTCGACCTCAAGGAGGAGGTCGGCGTCGCGAAGGC
Source organism: Thermoplasmata archaeon (assembly GCA_041550275.1). Taxonomy (GTDB): domain Archaea; phylum Thermoplasmatota; class Thermoplasmata; order UBA10834; family UBA10834; genus UBA10834. The sequence goes on from JBFEPA010000042.1 coordinate 9,517, forward strand.
CCTCGGCGGGGACGTGTCGCGAACTGCCACCTACTTGGATGCTTTGGCCAAAGCGAACAGTATCGGCGATTTCGAGGCGGTGTATGTCTACGCAGGCAAGGTCAAGAACGAGCTCCTGCCAATCACTGGCCGTTACAACGAGTCCAAGCTGAGGCTGAACACGTTGCGGGCGTTGATAACGGATTCCGAGATGATCGCCGTCAACACGAAGGAGATGCGTCTCGAGCTCGTGGAGGCGACGAAGTCCTTTGAGGCCAACGATTTCGATGCCGCCGATGCGACCGTCAGGACCGCCACGAAGAAGCTGTACGCAGCGATCGAACCGAGGATGGAGGACGAGATACGCCGCGCACGTAACCAGCTCGTAGAGGTCAAGGCGAAGGGGACGAACATCACCCCTATGATCACGGTTCTCAAGTCCGCCAGGACGCTGATGAAGGCGAAGGATTATCAGCAGGCGCTCAAGGAGATGCGCGAGTTCAAGCAGCAGCTCGAGAAGGCGCTCTGAGCCGCCGCATCATGTGAGGTTCAGAACCTCCATCTCTCTCTCCAGTATCGACACTTCCTGTTCCAGAAGCGTCTCCGGGCTCAGAGACAGTCCCAGGATGCAGGCCGATTCGGACATCTCGTCGATGAGGCTCCTCAGGAATCTCAGGACGGAGTCGAAGTTCGTGCTGCTTATCAGGTACTGAATGCCGTCGAGCACGACCATTCCCGGCTTGTCCTTCGCCA
>JBFEPA010000043.1:0-10099 GCA_041550275.1 Thermoplasmata archaeon
GAGGACGGCTCGGTCGTGTCGGAGTTCACGGAGGGACTCGCCCTTGGCGGGACATCGACCGGCACCATTGAACTCGAGTTGCCTCTGGACTCGATTCCAGACTCGTGGCGGCTCGAGATCGGGATTCCAGGCATCCCGGAAGTGATGACGTACGAGGGGTCCGTGGAGGGTATTGAGTTGCCGGAGGTGCTACCATAGCGCGGAAGGGGCGCATCCCGGATACGGTGTGGACCGCGTTCATGGAGACGATCAGGTTCATAATCGTCCCCCTTGTCCTGGTCGACATGGTTGTGGAGAACTACCCACAGCTCGCAACAGCATTCATGTCTGACATTGAGATGTACATCATGTTCTTTGGCGGCATGATAGTCGCGACGAGCACGCTCGAGGCGGCGAACCGTCCAGGAACCTTTAAGCGGCTCATGTTCGGGCTGACCGCGGTTGCCTTCGTGTGCCTCTGGTTCTTCGTCGTCTTCGGCGGCGGAATCGCAGAGTTCACATACGGCCCGTACTTCGTGCGGTTCGACATAACCAAGATCGTGTACATCGTGATCTTCGGGCTTTCGTTGAAGGGACTCTTGGTCCTCTCCGTGTTTGCTGACCACAGACATTCCGAGAAGGAGCGTGTCAGGAAGCTGAAGGCAGAGAGGGCCAGCAAGAAGGCCGAGGGCAGCAGGCCTGTCCCGCCTCCACAGCCGCGGACGACGAGCTTCGCCAGCCTGAAGAAGGAGGAGTTCGACGTGACAGCTGATGACCAGATTGGCTACGCACCCGCGATGCCTCCTCGACCGCTCGCTGATGGAAAGAAGGTGTGCGCCGTATGCGGTGCCGAGGCATCAGTGAAGGACTATGTGTGCCGCAACTGCGGAGAATGGTTCTCCACAGAGAACTCTAGCTGACCTGGTTCTTCCTCACCGAGGAGACAAGCTCGCATACCTTGCACATCCCGGACTGCGACACCGTTGGCTCTCCGCACTCACAGAACCTCAGGTCTGCCGGTGGGCAAGTGCGCTCCAGCGCCCCGAGGATATCGTCATAGCTCTTTAGGATCGAATGCCTCGTTCCAGGGTACTTGTCTTCCAGTCTGGCAACTGCCGCTCGGTAGTCGTTTCTCAGTGCCTCCGATGCATAGGGGCACTCGAGGTCGTGATGCCGGATGCCCTTCGAGAGTGCGTACAACGCGACCTCGTTCTCTGGGATGGTCCTCAGAGGCTGTATTCGCTGTACCAGGCCGGGCTGAGTCCTCTTGTGTGGACCTAGCCGGGCAAGTCGCTCCACATCGCCCCTCGCGAAGTTCATCAATATTGACTGCGCAGTGTCATCAAGGTTCAGTCCTGTCGCCAGCCTCGATGCCTCCCATCTCTTCGCTGCGCGGTTAAGGGCAGCCCTGCGCATCACTCCGCAGTATGTGCAGGTCGACATGTTCCGCTCGGCCTCGGCCACTTGGTCCATTGTGAACCCATACGCTTCCTCGAAGGACACGACGATGTGTTCCATGTCCAAGCTACGGCAGTTCTCCGCGACGATCGGGATCGCGCTGCGCCTGTACCCTTCGATGCCTTCGTCGACCGTTATGGCGCAGAATTCGATATCCCTCCTCGCCCCCAGTATCTCCTTTACCAGGAAGGCCGCCACTGTGCTGTCCTTGCCGCCCGAGACTGCAATCGCGATTCGCTCATCAGACTTCAAGTCCATCTGTCTCCTGAGCTCGCGCTTGACTCTCTTGATGACGAACTCGCACAGGTGCTTCTTGCAGAGGCGGGCACCGCTGTATCGGATGAGCACGGCGGCGGGTTCGGAGCACTTGTCGCACGAAGTCACGCTGGCGTCATTCCGGAGATGTGTATTTATTCCTTTTTCGACGATGTCCGGAATAGTTATTAGTAAGGCTATGGCGTTTGAGTCGCCGATAGTCGATGCACACAGTCTGGGTGGAGAAGTATCGGCCGAGAAAGCTCTCCGACGTCATAGGCCAGAAGGCCATAGTTGAGAGGCTGTCCGCCTACGTCCGGACGCAGAGCATGCCGCACATGCTGTTTGCGGGCCCTGCGGGTAGCGGAAAGACGACCTGCGCCATAGCCCTTGCCAGGGAACTCTACGGTGACGGCTGGCGGGACAACCTGATAGAGCTTAACGCGTCCGACGAGAGAGGCATAGATATCGTCCGGGGCAAGATCAAGGACTTCGCGAGGGCGGCGACGATCGGTCAGAACGAGTTCAAGATAATCTTCCTCGACGAAGCGGACTCACTGACTTCAGATGCCCAGGCCGCCCTTAGGCGAACGATGGAGCGGTACACGGCCACGTGCCGGTTCATCCTGTCGTGCAACTACTCCTCCAAGATAATCGAGCCAATCCAGTCCAGATGTGCGATGTTCAGGTTCAAGCCGCTGCTGGAATCCGATGTGAAGGAGTACCTGAGGCGAATAGCGACCGCGGAGGAGTTCGACCTCAAGGAGGACGGCGAGGACTCCATTATTTCGATTGCTGCGGGGGACCTGAGGAAGGCCACGAACATCTTGCAGGTGGCGGCTTCGAACGAGAGGGTGATCGACCAGGAAGTCGTGTATGACTGCACCGAGAGCATGCGCCCTTCAGAGGTGGACGAGCTGCTTAAGATCGCCCTCAAGGGCAACTTCACCGGTGCAAGGTCAAGGTTGGACGAGCTGATCGTCAAGCACGGACTCTCTGGCGAGGACATCGTGAAGGGCATACACAAAGCGGTCTTCGACCTGCCAGTCAGCGAGGAGTCGAAGATACGCCTGGTCGACAGGGTCGGAGAGGCGGAGTTCCGAATCATCTCGGGATCGAACGAGCGGATCCAGCTCGAGGCACTGCTGGCTCACTTCGCGAACGAGGGTGGGAATACCTCTCGCAAGGAGCAGAGATAGGCGAACTGGGCATGTCCGTACATAGGATTATATACCGTTTCCTTGTTTGAGGCGCCAGAGGGACACAATTGGCTCGATTCCCAGAGGCAGAGGCAAGGAACCTTGTGAAGAAGATATGCATGAACTGCTATGCTCGGAACGCGATAAGGGCTACCAGATGCAGGAAGTGCGGCTACGGTGGACTCAGGCTGAAGACGCGAGAGGCCAAGAAGGCTTGATCCTCTCATCGACTCAAACAGGCGCGGGCGCATCGACGGCAAGTTGTCGCGAGTGAAGAGAAAAAAAGGGTGGAGGGGACTCCACCGCAGTTGGGCATCACCCTTTGGTTACACCTCTCCTCCTTTTTCGACAAAAGAGTGTGTGCCAAATCGGCAACTCGGATTCGCATTCGATGCACTTAACACTTGTGTCCTGATAATTTTTTCGCGCGTAATTTTAGCAACATGGCGGGCATCTACCATGACAGTATTACAACTGGAATATATTTATTGATGTTCTGCCTTTACCGCTGCGATGTGGAAATTCCTACAATCCGAGAAGTCTGTAATACTCTCGCTTGTGGAGGACGCCTCGAGGACAGACGTCGAAATCGCCGAACTGAACGGCATGAACGTCGGAACGGTGGCGTCCGCGAGGAGGCGCATGCTAGACGCAGGGGCGGTATACTACATCAATGTGCCGTCGTTCCACAAGATCGGATGTGAGATGATGGCCTTCGGCCAGGGCGTGCTCGACCCTGCCGTTTCGAGCGATGTCAAGACATCCGACTACATGGAGTTCTGTTCGTCTGCTCCACAGATATTTGACGCGATCATAGGCTCGCAGTCCCTCGTGTTCTTAAGTGTGCTGCGCAACGCAGCTGATCTTGAGGATCTGAAGCTGCGACATGACCGCTTCTTCTCCGGTGGGAAGAAGGTGTCCAAAGCCAAGTTGTCCATGACATCGTTCCCGTACGAGCTCTCCCGAGGGACGTATACGACGAATTTCGCTCCTCTTGTGCATCGCTTCTTCGGCTTGGACCGCCCGAAGCCCGAGCCGCGTCTCCAGGTTTCCGTCGAAGTCACTCCGATGGACCTCAGCGAGAACGAGCAGAAAGTCCTGATGGCCATCGTGGAGCACCCTACCGAGCCGGACCGAGGAATAGCGTCGATCACAGGTATCTCAAGGCAGGCCATCAATCGCATAAGGCAGAAGCTGCGGGAGGAAGAGTACTACACGCCAGTATGCGTGCCAAGGCTCTACAGATGGGGATTCGAGATATTCTCGGTAGTTCACGTCCGGTTCACCGCGGAATTCGCGTGGAGTGAAAAGTTCGACCAGCAACCGACCGAGCCCTCCGACTACTCGTTCTTCTCCCTCATGAAGCCCAGCGAGGCCATAGCGAATCACATGATATCGACCTTTCACGACTACACTCACGGGTTGGATGCCGGACTGGCGTGGTATCACAAGGAGAAGGCGTTCGAGTCTGAGCCTGAGCTGACGCTGATGTCCCTGGAGCACTGTGTGGAGATGAAGACATTCGAGTTCGGGCCCGCCCTGCGTCACGTGTTGACTGGCAAGAATCGCCAATGACATCGCCTCAGAGGAATCTGTAAATACGCACCCTGCCCATTACTCTCGGAGGGCGGTCACATGGACATCACACCTCGGATGACCAGCAGATGGGTCAAGGCCGTGTTCCTGATTTTGCTGGGGGTTGTATTGCTACTCTACGCCGATGGATTGGTCGACGAGCTGGAGCGCAATACCGCGGAAGAGTTCAACGTATCGTTCGAGTGGACCTGGGATCTCGTGCGCATACTCCTCTGGATAGCGATTGCGTGGCTGTTCGTGGACGCCGTACTGATAATCGTTCTGAGCTTCAAGATGGACATGCACACGATGGACGACGTGATGTCCAGGCTTGAATCGATCGAGAAGAGGATAATCGCGACTCAGAAGACGCAGCCGGCGACGGCCCCAGTCATCGACCAGGAGACGTACCCTGCCGTCGAAGTGATGGATGAGCCGGACGAGGAGCCTCCACCGCCTTTAGAATGAGTACGGCGCAATCACATCTGCTCCGATTCGATGCACGGCTCTACTTGTTGTTGCTACCTGTGGTGCCCTTGCTCTTCTTGGGTCGGCTCTTGGCAGGCTTCTTCTGCTTCTTGGGGCAATCCATGTTTATGCACAGGACCCAAGGCGCACGGCTCCTTGACCGCCATACCTTGATGATAGGTGAGCCGCACCCGTCGCATGACTCGTCCGTGGCCACTATCCTGCCCATCTGCGGGAGAGGGAATATCCTCTTGCAGTCTGGATAGTTCACGCAGCCCGCGAATCTCTTTCCTTTCTTGGACTGGATCGTGGTGATGTCCCCACCGCAATCAGGGCACTTCCCTATGTGGCGTTGCTTCTTCGACTCGTCGCACTTCGGGTCTATGCAGATGACGATGGGCGCCTGTCCCTTGGACACCATCTTGATCTTCGGCGCCCCGCAAGCCTCGCACTTGGACTCCGCTGGGAGCACCAGCATGCCACGCGGAAGCGGATATGTGTTGCTGCATTCGGGGTACGATGAACAGCCCGCAAACGTCTCACCGCGCTTCGCCCGTTTCTCCACTATCTCGCCAGCTTCGCACTTCGGACACTTCCCGAGGGACCTCTGCTTCCTGAGTGCCTTGCGTATGTCGTCGCCTATTTCCTGCCGGTTTCGCTCCAGCACGTCTATGATGTCCTCCAGCATCGCTTGGCTCTCCTCAAGAACATCCGGCTGTTCCCTCTCACCCTTTGCGATGAGGTCCATCTCCATCTCCAAGTGGGCGGTCATCTTGGCGTCCGTTATCTTGTACTCGTCGTGGAGCCTCGCGTGGTCCTCCAGAGCGGAGATGACGGCTATACCACTCTCTGTGGGCTCTATCATCTTCTGGCCCTTCGCGAACCGGCGGTCGAACAGCTTCTGCAGAGCTTCGTGGCGCGTGCTCTTCGTGCCGAGGCCGAACCGCTCCATCTCTTGTATTAGCGTCCCCTGCGAGAATCTGGCCGGGGGCTTCGTCTTCTTCTCCGTCGAATGAACCTTGACGACATCGATCATGTTGCCGGGCGTCAACTTCGGAACCACCACCTCGTTCACTCTGTAGTACGGGTAGTACTTTCTCCAGCCTGGGGAAACGATCTCGTATCCCTCTGCGACGAACGGCTCTCCCCCGATATCGAGGTCCACCTTCGTCTTCTTCGTCTCGCACGACGGTGCCAATGTCGCGAGGAACCTCCGTGTGACGAGCTCGTAGACGGTCCACCTCCCGCCCTTCAGCTCAGTCTTTGTAGCTGCCTCGACAGGATGTATCGGAGGATGGTCCGTTGTGCTCACCCTGCCTCTAGATGGCCTCAGCGTCTCCTGCGAGAGGATCTCGTCCGCCTCCTTGGCGAACTCGGACTTCCTCAGCTTCTCCAAGATGTTCCTCAGCCCGAGGGACATCGGGTAGACCGTGTTGTCCGTCCTCGGATATGAGATGTAACCGTCCGTGTACAGGTCCTCCGCTATCTTCATCGCGCTGGCCGCGGTCAGTCCCATCTTGGTGGCCTCGGATATGAACACCGTGGTGTTGAAGGGTGGCGGCGGGTACTCCATGTGCTGTTTCTCGTCGACCTCGACGACCTTCGCGCGCTTCTCGCTCCTCGCTCTGGTCGCTGCGGTCTGCGCCTCGCTCTTGTCTCCGAACCTTCCCTTGGCATGCGACGCGGTGAACTCGTTGCCATTCTTGAGGTCGGCAGTGACCATCCAGTACGGGGTAGGCACGAACTCCCGTATCGTCTTCTCCCGAGCCACGATCAGCGCCAATGTCGGAGTCTGAACCCTCCCGACGGAAAGGAAATCACTGCCTCTCTGGCCTGACGCAAGCGACATGAAGCGCGTCAACGAAGCGCCCCATGCAAGGTCGATGTACTGCCGGGTCTCAGCGGCCGTCGCGAGCTTGTGATCGACCTCCACCAGGTTGGAGAACGCGCGTTCTATCTCCGCTTTCGTGAGCGCGCTGAACTTGGCCCTCCTCATCGGTATCTTCATGTCGATGTGCTCGACCGCCTCGACGCCGATCAGCTCCCCCTCTCTGTCGTAGTCCGTGGCTATGATGATTTCGTCACTCGCCTTCGCGGCGTCCCTGAGGGCGTTCATTATCTTTCTCGCTGAAGGGTTGACGGTCTTTTCCGGCTCGACGACGACGAGCTTCTTCGGGGGTGTAGCCTCCCAATTGTTGTACGCGTCTGGGTAGTCAAGCTCTATCACATGTCCACGTAGTCCAAGGACGGTGTAATTGTCCGAGTCTCTCGTGAAGTCCATCACGGGCGTGCCCGCGATGGAACGTCTGTTGTATGAACCATTAGAGAGGATGAGAGCTATCCTCCGCGCGGCGTGATTTTTCTCACAGATGATGAGCCGACGCATCTCTGGCAAGATGATTGGGGACTTATATAATCATGATGGACGCCCTGAAAACGCGCACATCCGCCATACTATTGGGAGTTCTGCGAAGCAGGTCACCATCTCGCTGTACGGAGGTCCAGCAGTTCGCTCCTTCGTCTGCCGAGTCCGAGAAGCGCCGCGCGGACTCCAGACTCTCTCTCGACGAACCGCACGTACTCCCTGAGCTCTTCTGGCAGGTCGTCCGCCCCTCCTTTCAGGACACGGTCGAGCTGCGAGCTGTCCAGGTCCTCCCATCCGTCGAGGGTCTCGTACACGGGCTCGCACTCTGCCAGAACCCTGAGGTCAGATGGGAATCTCACGATCTTCTCACCGCCGATGCTGTAGTGCGTGCACACCTTCACCTCGTCAATGCCACCTAGCACGTCCAGCTTCGTGATGGCGAGGCCAGTGAAGCCATTCAACGAGTGTGAGTACCGCAGCACCACGAGGTCAAGCCAGCCGCATCGTCTGCTCCTCCCCGTCGTCGTGCCGAACTCACCACCTTTCTTCGCTATGAGCTCCTGCAGCTCGCCGCTCAGCTCCGTCGGGAACGGTCCTTCGCCCACGCGCGTCGTATACGCCTTCGTGACACCGATCACCTCATCGAGTGCCGATGGGGGCACGCCTGAGCCGGAGGCGGCGTTGGCCGCCACGGTCGTCGAGGATGTCACGAACGGGTATGTTCCGTGGTCGATGTCCAGCATCGTGCCCTGGGCGCCTTCGAACAACACCCTCTTCCCCTGCGAGAGAGCTTCGTTCACGACCTCGCCTGTGTCGACCACGTAGTGCTTGAGAGTGCGGCTGTACCGTGAGAATTCTGCGAAGGTCTTTTCTTCGTCAACGACGGCTTCGCTTCCGAATGCCTGCAACATTTTATTCTTGAGAGGAATCACAAACTTGAGCTTCTCTGCGAGCAGGTCTTCATCGACCAGCTCGCCCATCCTGATTCCTATCCTTGCGGCCTTGTCCGAGTAAGCGGGTCCTATACCTCTGCCAGTCGTGCCGACTCTGCCGCCCTCTCGCATCAGCTCTTCTGCGCCGTCCAGCAGCCTGTGGTACGGCATGATCACATGCGCCCTGTCACTTATCCTCAGGTTGTCTGAGCGCTTTCCCCTCTTCGAGAGGTCTTCTATCTCACCGATCAGAACGCCCGGGTCGATGACAACGCCATTGCCTATCACCGCCAGCTTGTCCGAACGGAGTATTCCTGAAGGCAGGTGGTGGAGCTTATACAGCTCCTCGCCGACCTTGACGCTGTGGCCGGCGTTGTTGCCGCCCTGGAATCTGACAACGACATGAGCCTCCTCCGCAAGGTAGTCGACGATCTTACCCTTGCCTTCGTCTCCCCATTGCGCGCCAACGACCGCCAATCCCGGCATGTTCTCCGCTCGTCATTGCCAGGTGCGGTATTAAAGCTTCTGAAATCTCATCCCTGGAGTTGCCGATCTGAGATGGACCTGAACGCCTCGAGCAGCTCCTCAAGTGGCATGTCTGTCTTGATGCCCTTCGGGTCGAAGTGCGTCGTCGAAGCTGTTGCTCCGCGTTCTCTCAGCCCTTCGATGAGGCGTGCGGATCTCGGCGGATGGCTTTTTGTGTGACGCGCGAGTTCGTCAACGCGGTAGTACAGCGGGGGAGCAGAGAGCTCCCCTCTCCACAGGCCGACCATCTTCTCGCATCTTCGGTGTGTGCCAAGAGTCTCATCCAGGTCGATGGCGTGGAGGGCATCATGCGAATGCAGCTCACCGCACCAGAGCGGCCCTGCGAAGCCCATGGTGCCGGAAGCCGGCCGCTCAGGTGTGACTTCGCGTCGAAGCGAGTCCTTGTCGTAGGTGGCGAAGCCAAGGTTCGCAAGCGACTTGTCCGCCCTTCCAGCGCCTCTACTTATCCTCATATGGCATCTGAAGTAGTGGTCAGCATAGAAGCAGAGAACCGGCTCACATCCGCGATCGTGTTTCGCTGCCTCGCGGGCGATGTATCCCATCAGGATGCGCAGCCCCGTCTCATGAGAGAACGGGCTCCTTGCGGACAGCGCGCCGTATCTGCGGGCGCAGGTCTTGGGGTATGTGCCTGACAAAGGCGCAGTGTCCGTCGCCGTGACGGCAACGATGCCGTCGTCGTGGACGCTCTGGACAGCTGCGTCGATGAATGGGACCGGCGTGCCGAAAGGGTCGATGTCGATGTAATCGAACCGCTTCTCTCCCAGCAACGCCCGCAAGTCCTTGCACAGGACTTCGATGCCAGGTAGTCCGTTCAGTTCAGCATTTCTCCGGATGACGTCCGCCGCTCGTTCGTTCCTGTCGTTGATGGCGAACCGCCAATCCGAGCCACACTCCTTCGCCATCCGCAGCCCTCTCGCGCCGGACGCGGCGAGCCCGTCCAGGGCAATGCCACTGCCGTGAAGTATTGCTCTCCCGAGCAGCACGGAGACGTCTCTGCTGAATTCCATCTGCCCATTGAAGAACACATCGCCCGATGATTTGCCCGGTCCGCGTACGCAGAATCCTTGCGGAACCATCAGCTCTGTTGCGCCTTCTCTGATTGTGACGAGGTCGGAGCGGTTCACAGATACTCGCCTTTCATGAGCTTCATTATCTTGTATGGGAGGAGGTTTCTGTTGATAGGAGTGACCTCCAGTATCCTGACATCGTCCCTCCTCCTGATGTCCTGGAGAAGAGGGTTCCTCGACTTCTTGTGAAGCGTCAGTATCATCGGCTTGTTGGCCTCCATCGCCTCCTTGACGGCCTTGACGAACTTCTCGGAC
>JBFEPA010000044.1:0-10026 GCA_041550275.1 Thermoplasmata archaeon
AACGTGGTCGCGCAGGATGGATATCTTTCCCGGGAAGGAGATGTCGAGCCTGCTCTGAGCCTCCAGCTCCTTCGTGCGTTCCTCGCACCAGAGGTTGTAGTCTTCCAGCAGCCTGTAGACCACCTGGTTCTCGAACAGCTTGACGCCGGTCTCGCGGGCGGCATCGCGGGCATCCGCGTTGACCTCGACGTTGAACGCAAACAGCGCCCTATGGAGCGGGTCATCAAAATTCGACGCCTCCATGACGTCCTTCCTCGACACGCTCCCCATGTCGATCTTCCTTATCGGCAGCTCCGCGTTCTTCGCCTCGAACGCCAGCGCCTCGAGCGAACCGACTGTATCGCCTCTGACGATTATGCCCTGGTCTGACAGGTCCGCTCGTATGCAGCTCTCCTTCTTGACCTCACAGATGACCTCCTCGAGGCTGTCGGCGACTACGCGAACCTGACCGCCAGCCATAGCATCTACGAGGTTAGGAGCAACGATCCTGATGCCAGCGGCTGCAGATACGGACCTGACTTTGTCGAATCGCTGGCTCGGGTCGCGTATCTCATCGAGCGGTCGGGGACGCAGGAGGGCGCGTATCTTCGTCTGAATCGGCTCTCCCTTCGTGGACGATATCACTATCAGGTCACCGACGCTCATCGTTCCCCTATAGATTATCGTGTCGATCGCGGTCCCTATCCCCTTGTCCTCCTTCACCTCCAAAACGGAGCCTTCGCCCGGCCCCTCCTCGGTGTTCAGGTCGGAGCCGAGGAACCTTTGGGCGAGGCCCACGAGCATTAGGAGGAGGTCAGGCAGGCCCTCGCCGGTCTTGCCGCTGACGGGAACGATCGCAACTGACTTGGTGAAATCGTTGATCTTGTCGAACCTGTCCGCGCTGAAGCCGCCGATCTCGTACAGTCTCCCAGTGAGAGCATAGATCTTTTCGTCGAGCTCCGAGATCACTCGTGGATTCTGAGCGCTCAGCGACTCGCTGATTGGTTTGTCGGGATGCGCGCGCCACCCAGGTATCAAATCGATCTTGTTCGCCGCAATCACGAACGGCGTCTTCAGCTTCTTGAGTATGTGTATCGACTCAACCGTCTGAGGCTTCATTCCCTCGTTGATGTCGATGACCAGTACGACGAGGTCTGCCAACGCGCCGCCCCTGCTTCGCAGGCTCACGAACGAGTAGTGTCCAGGGGTGTCGATGAAGAGCAGGCCTGGCACATTGAACTTGCCGTCGCCTATCAGGTCACCGCACCTATCGCAGATGGCATCTATAGGAACATCCGTCGCTCCGATATGTTGGGTGATGCCACCGGCCTCCCGAGACACCACCTTCGTGCCTCTGATCCTGTCGAGAATCGTGGACTTGCCATGGTCGACATGACCGAGGACGGAGACTATCGGTTGTCTAACAGACACGAATTCGCCAAAGGCTGAACGGTATATCAAGTTAACCTATCAGAGCGATTTACATGACTGACGCTGGTCGAATGGAATTTCCATTTAACTGACCATGCTTGGCTATGCGTTCTATTCCTCGAATAGCCAGCCCTCGTCAGGCCTCTCGTACTTCTGCAATTCGTAGTCGTTGAAGAATAGGCTGATCTCTCTCCGAGCGCTCTCGGAGGAGTCGGAGCCGTGTATTATGTTCCTGCCGGTCACCTGCGCAAAGTCGCCCCGGATGGTTCCTGGCGTTGCATCCTGAGGATTCGTCTTGCCCATCATAGACCTGACGACCGCGACCGCGTTCTCCCCCTCGACGACCATGCAGACGGCTGGCCCTGAAGTGATGTACGCGAGCAACGGCGCGAAGAACGGCTTGTCCCTGTGCTCCTCGTAATGGCGCTCCGCGAGCTCCCTCGGGATGCGCATCATCTTCATGCCCACCAGCTTGAAGCCGCGACGTTCGAACCTGGAAACTATCTCCCCTACGAGGGCCCTCTGGACTCCATCGGGTTTCACCATGACGAACGTGCGCTCCATCATCATTCATCACCCTTGGGGGCTTCAGGCTCGTCGACCGCTTCGGGCGCTGCTGGAGCGACCTCTGTCGCGGCCGTCTCGTCCGCCTTGGCAGGCGCGGGCTCTTTCGGCTCAGCCTTGGCCCTCACCTTGCGCGTCTTCTTCTGCGCCGGCTCGGGTTCCGCGCCCTTCAGCCGGACCTGCTTCTCCCTGGCATGCCAGCTCGTCCAGGTCGTGCGTCTTGGCACGCGCTTGAGTTCGACCATGTTCTTGTAGCACTTGGAAGTGCAGAACTGGTACGTTACGCCATCCTTCTTGACATACATCCTGCCAGTCCCTGGCTCTATCTCGTTGCCGCAGAACGTACAGACTCTTCGCTCAACCATCGAACCTCACCTCGTTTGCTTGGTCCCAGCGTCCTATCGGACGCTGAGCTTCCTCGCCTCTCTCGAGGTCTCCTTGAGCATCAGCACATCGCCGACCCGCACTGGGCCCATCACGTTGCGCGTGATGATTCTGCCCTTGTCCCTTCCGTCAAGGACCCTCACCTTGACCTGGGTAGCCTCCCCAGTCATCCCGGTCCTGCCGATTATTTCGACCACTGTTGACGGTATGCTGTCATCGGGCATTGATCACACCTACTTCTTGAGAGCCTTCAGCTTCCCAGCGAGTTCGTCGAGCGCTGGCTTCCCCTTGGCAGCGTCTACGACGGCCACCGCAGCAGTCGGCTTCTCGAGGCCGCATGCATTCCCTAGCTCGGCCTTCGCGGGTACATAGGCGTAAGGTACGGCCTTCTCCTCGCACAGCGCTGGTATATGCATCAGTATCTCGGGCGGGGAAACATCCTCCGCCATAACAACGAACACGGCCTCGCCGCGCTCTACGAGCTTCGTGACCTCGTTCGTGCCCTTCTTCACGCTTCCGCCGTCTCTTGCCAGCTCGACGATGTCGTAGGCCTTGTCGACGAGCTCCTTCGGCATCTCGAACTTGACGAATATCGCCTTTGCCATATCGATACCTCCTTCAGGTGCTTGACGCACCATCATCATTCACGGGCTCCTTCGATTCAAAAGAGCAGGTGGCAGTAGATGGTCGTTGTATAAAAGGGTTGCTGAGCTCGTCCAGCTCTATTCCTATCGGCCTGAGGGAGAGGGCAAGGAGCGTCTTGAACCTATCGCCTCCTCAGCCTCGGATTGAATATCTCGTCGAGGGAGTCTCCAATCAGGTAGAACGCCATTATGAGTAGCACGATGCACAGTCCTGGGGCGGCTATCCACCACCACGCAAAACTCGAGAATGCGCTGTACTCGTAGGCCTCCTCGAGCATCATCCCCCAGCTTATGACATTGGGATCGCCGAAGCCGAAGAAGTCGAGGAACGCTTCGGAGAAGATCGAGTTGGCGATGAGGAGGACGGTGTTTGCGAAGATGAGCGGGAACACATTCGGGCTGATGTGCTTGCGGATCACGTGAAAGTCGCCGGCGCCGATCGCCCTCGCCCTCTCGACGAAGCCCATCTCCTTGATGGATAACACCTGCGCCCGGACTATGCGCGCGGTCGAAGGCCAGCTCGTGATGCCTATTACTATGATGACGTTGTTGAACGACCGTCCCATTAGGGATGCCAGTACTATCATGAGTGGGAACCACGGCAGCACGAGGAAGAAGTCGGTGAACCGCATGAGCACCTCGTCGGACACCTTGCCGAAGAATCCCGCAGCAATTCCAACAGCTGTCCCGATCACTATCGATATCAGGGAGGCCAATATGCCGACCAGCAATGAAGCACGGGCGCCGTGCACAGTCAGCGAATAGACATCCTTGCCGTTGTAATCAGTGCCGAAGAGGTAGTCAAGCGACGGCTCGGCATATGTCGGGTTCGTCCTTGCCCAAGTCGTCGAATTCGGGTTGTCGTGAGTGCTTATGACCGGTGCGAAGATAGCCATCCCCAGGAAGAATAGAAGCAGGTACAGGCCGAACATGCCGCTGTGGTTTCTCCTGAACTGCTTCCACGTCTTGCCCGAGGACCTGAGGAGGAGGCGAATCCGCTCCTGCTGACGCTCTTTGAGCAGCCTCGACAGCGAACGGTCGGCAAATGCCCGCACACGGCTGACCGGAGCGTCGCGTCCGCCGCTCATATCTTCAACCTCGGGTCGAGTTTGAACAAGAAGATGTCAGCAATGAAGTTCGCAACGATGACCGCGATAGCCTCCAGCATGAAGGCGGCCTGTAGCAGCGGATAGTCATAGGCGAACACCGCCTCGTACGTGAGATACCCTAAACCTTGATAGGAGAATATCACCTCGATCATGATGGCTCCGCTCAGGATCCATCCCACGTTCATCGCAACGACTGTTACGACGGGCAGCATCGCATTGGGCATCGCGTGATTCTTGAGGATCTGACGGCCTCGCAGGCCCTTCGCAACGGCAGTCACCATGTACTGTTCTGTGAGCACATCGACGAGCGCACTCCTGGTTATAATCGAGAATGCTGCAATCGATTCGATCACCAAAGCGAAGAGCGGAAGCAGGACGTGAATTGTCCGGTCCCACACCTTTCCAAGGGGAGTCATCGAAGAGTAGTCGTCGCTGAACTCGCCGTGTATAGGCCAGTCCGGTACGTATTTCGCGAACAATGTGAGCAGTACCAGCGCGAAGAGGAATGTTGGGATGCAGTAGAAGACCAGGAAGAAAGTCCCGCCCACGCGGTCGAAGGCGCTGCCACGGCGCCAGGCGGCGGCCCTGCCGAAGAGAACGCCCGCTACGATCGCGATTATCGTGCCCAACCCCACGAGAACGAGCGTTCTCATGACATACGGGCCGAGAACATCCTCCACGGGAACGCCCGTGCGAAGGCCGACACTTTCTCCCAGCTCGCCGGAGAAGGTCTGCTTCAGATAGATCAAGAACTGCACGGGCAAGGGCTCGTCGAGACCATAGTACTCCTTCAGCCTGTCAGCGGTTTCCTGCGTAGGGGTCTTGCCCATGAGCACGAACTCGATGTCTCCGGGCATGACCCTGAACAGCAGGAAGTTGAAACTCAGTATCAACACTATAGATATGAAGACATAGAACAGCCTCCTCAGGAAATACGTCCGGAAACTCCTCGACGTGCGACATCACCCCATGTCATCACTAGCCAGATCAGCGATCACCCACTTGTCCCTGGACTTCGCTCTCCGAAGCCGCAATCATGGCAGGCGAATGTCCTCTTCCTCCTTCCCGTAACGGCCGCCACCCCGGCGGAGCACGAACAATACTATCGCAGCTACAGCGGCTATCACTATGATGATCGCCACTATGAGCAGAGCGCTGATCCCAGATGGTTCGATCACCGAGAGCATTATGGACGCATTCGTCTCATTGTGTCCGTCGCTCGCGAACACAGTGACCGAGTATGTGCTGGCATGATCGAATGTATGCGCCGTCGTGGTCTCAAACCCGTTCACCGTGTCGGAGATGTTTGAGTTGAAGGCGGGAGACCCGTCTCCAAACGTCACCCTTATCCAGACGGAGTCGTCTTCTATGTCCGCGCCTGAGACCGTGAACTCCATCTCCGCATCTGCCTCGCCCTTGATGGACGCTGGCGCAATCCGTACGTTCGATGGCGGGGCGTTCATGCCTGGGCCGATTATCGTGGCCAACTTCGTTTCCCTGGAGCCCCCGACATCGTCAGAGACGGTGATGTTCATCCTGTACTCACCAATGGCTTCGAACGTGTGCGTAGCAGATATCTCCCCATCGTCTGGGACTGTGCCCGTCGTGTTCGTGCCGTCTCCGAAGTCGAGGACGTATTGCATCTCTGAGCCCTCCGGATCCTCCGCATATGCCGTCACCTCGAGCGGCACACCCGCAGGACCGGCAACATTGTCCAATATCACGAATGGAGGTTCATTGTTGGATAATGGTACGAGATCGAAGTAGAGGTCGTTCGCGGTCCAGAAGTTGGATAAGGCACGCCCCGGATGCGCGACCCAATCGCCCCATCCGGAGAAGTGGTCCGTCCTCCATGCGGTGCACTCGTATGGATATGCCGTAACGATGAAGGCCGCGTCCCTGTACATCATCTTCTGGCAGTTGATGACATACTCCAGACGCGTCTCCTGGTCGACTTCCAGCACGGAAGCGGAGTAATTATCGTCGTAGTCGGGATTCGAGTACCAGTTCTCAGACCAGCCATCGAGGGCGTCCGTTGTCTGCACATACAGCAGGTAGTTCGGGTCGGGATCCCCGCTCCAATAAGTGAGCATCGTATCGAAGTAGCCTGAGTAGACGAGGTTTCCCCAAAGGGCGGTGTCCACGTACATCACATCAATGATGATGCCGATCTCCGCCCACTCCTCGGTCAGGAACTGTGCGGTCGCTCTGTCCTCGATTATCTCCTGCTCGACGACCATGTCGAATCGCAGTTCCAGGGAACTCTGTATGTTGTTGTACGGATGTCCAACAGGGGCATATCTGGCGGTGTGGGCTTCGTTCCATAGATAGCCCGCATCCTGGAGTATCTGGTCCGCCTTCTCGAGGCTGTAATCATACACCTCGTCGCCCTCTGGCTCCCAGTACCATTCGGGGTACACCGGCGACAGTATCGTAGAGCCCACCTCAGCGAGTCCACGGTAGATATGGTCGACGATGAAGTCCTTGTCCGTCGCGTGCGCCATGGCGACTCTGACGGCTGGGTCGAGTCTCAGGTTGTTCTGCCCAACAGCATCCTCCCTCATGGAGATGCCTATCTCGACGGAGTAGCCAGTGCACTTCCGTCCTGAATGCGCGTGTATCTTGTCCGTTGGATTCTTCTCAAGCCATGAAAGCAGGCTGACATAGGTCGGAGCGTCGAACTGCGCGATGTCTATGGCTCCGCGCTGAAGGTCTGCAAGCAGAGCGGCTGGTTCGAGGTAGTTCTCAAGCACCAGCCTGTCGAACTGTATCTCCTTCCCGTACTCAGCGGCGCCGTGGTAGTCTTCGTTCCTGAATAGTACAAGACGATCACCCCGGAGGAACTCGGAGTACGTGTCGTCAGTGCACTTGAACGGGCCCGACCCGATCGGTTTCGGATTGATGTGCGAGAACCCAGCATCGATGTAGTGGATATTCTCCCAGTAGTGCTTCGGAACTATCGGCATCATCAGACTATCTCCGAACGAACAGGCGACGGGAACGCCGTCCTTGACGAAGTGGAGTCTTATGGTGTAATCGTCAACCTTCTCCACGCTCCCTATCAGCAGCGTGTATGGCTGATATGCCCACATCGCAACCCACTTGTCGCCTATCTGATAATTGAAGGTGAAGACGACATCGTCGGCGTCCACCTTCTCGCCGTCGTGCCATCGAGCATTCTTCGTGAGATTGTATTGCCACACAGACCCGTATGGCTCGTAGCCCTCGACGACGTTCCAACTGACCGCAAGATTCGGCTTCGGCTGCAGGTCCTCGTCAAGGCATATGAGATAATCGTAGACGAGCCCGTAGAAGATGTACGCGTTATCGTTGATTCCGATGAATGGGTTCAGGCTGTCTATCGATTGCACCATCCCAATCCGTAGGGTCGAGATCGCGTCATCCGCCTCAGCTTCGCCGGGGACGTAGTGCACCATAGACAATACGAGAAGAATCACCGAAGAAGTCACTAAGGCCGATCTTACTGGCCGGATACAGTACCTGATTTTCTTCTTTCGACAACAAGCCCACTGATTCTGGTTGCAGTCACCAGTCGACAGACTCCCACATTCCCCCCCGTCGAAGGATATTGAGGCCCTTAAGGCCCATCAAGCCCGTATAACGTCGTCAACTAAGATAACCTTTTCCCGCCGCGCGCATGAGGTCTGCGGCGATGGCCATTGGCGCACGCATTGACGGCTTGATGCGAGAAACTATATCTTGTGCCTTATTGCTCACCCTTCTTGTTCACATGGATGATAGGATCGTGCGTTTCCAGCCGTCGGGCAGCAGAACCGTCCTCCGAGCGAACGCTTCGATCTTGGATCTCGCGCGAGATGCGGGCGTGTCGATCGAATCGATATGTGGAGGAACAGGGGGATGCGGGAAGTGCAAGGTGGCAATACGAGTCGGAGGAGACCTCCTTTCCAGCATGAGCGACGGTGAGCGCGGTTCGCTGACCGATGAAGAGGTTGAGATGGGGTTGCGACTCGCGTGTCAAGCGCGCGTTGTCTCGGAAGGGGACATCACCGTGGATGTCCCCGAGGGAAGCAGGAGAGGTCATCACAGGCTGCTTGCATCAGGGATCGAGCCAGCCGTTCCTCTGTCTCCCGCGATGAGCAAGATCTTGCTGAAGATACCGCAGGCGACGATGAAGGACATAAGGGCAGATGACGACAGGTTGTTGGAGATGTTGAACGCGGAGGCTGCGGTGATGGCCAATATAGCTTCCGGAATACACCAACGCATTCCTGATGTCCTGAGGGAGAAGTCGTGGGAGACGACAGTGACATTGTACAGGAAGGAAGAGCTGATAGGCATAGACTCAGGAGACACGACGGGGGAGATTCTCGGCGTGGCCATGGATTTGGGAACCACAAAGGTGGTGGCATACCTCATCGACCTTGTCACTGGGGACACCATCGGCACGGAGAGCACACCCAATCCTCAGATGCCGTTCGGCGAGGACGTGATGTCAAGGATAACCTACACGATGACGAACGACGACGGCCTTGAGAAACTTCAGAAGGCAGTGGTCGATGCGGCGAACACACTCATACGACAGCTGTGCGACGGGGCGGGAAAGAACCCGGTTGACATACTGGAGCTAATCATGGTGGGGAACACCGCCATGCACCACATATTCTTCGGCATACCACCGACTCACCTGGCGTCCGCTCCTTATGCCCCAGCAGTGAGGAACTCGATATCGGTTGATCCTAATCACCTCGGAATAGAAATCTACCCCTTCGGAAAGGTCGGTTCACTTCCCAACATTGCAGGCTTTGTCGGCGCGGACGCTGTCGCAGTGCTGATGTCGTCTGGATTGCACGAGGATGACGAATTGGGCATGATGATAGACATCGGAACGAACACGGAGATCATCGCCGGGAACAAGGACAGGCTCATAAGTTGCTCTTGCGCCTCAGGACCTGCTTTCGAAGGGGCGCATATCAAGCACGGCATGAGAGCCGCGACGGGGGCCATCGAGCGCGTCTGGATAGATGCGTCTGAGCACGAAGTTCACATAAGAACGGTGGACGACGGGCCGCCGATGGGCATCTGCGGCTCGGGCATCGTGGATGCGGTATCGGAGATGTTCAAGTGCGGCATCATCTCATCCTCAGGCAAGATCAACTCGTCGTCAGATTGGAATGAGCTCGTCAGAAAGGGGTCAGATAACGGGCTCGAGTTCGTGCTTGTGAAGGAGGATGGCGGAGGGGGAAGGGAGGTCTCCATAACGCAGCATGACATACAGGAGATACAGCTCGCGAAGGCCGCAATATTCACCGGCGTATCCACTTTGCTGAGGAAGCTCGAGATGAGATGCTCTGACCTGAAATGCGTGTACGCCGCAGGGGCCTTTGGAACCTATGTCGACGCGGCATCGGCCATAACGATCGGCATGTATCCTGACATAGCACCCGACAGAATTCGGTTCGTCGGGAACGCAGCGGGATCAGGGGCGCGCATGGCGCTGAAATCTGTGGAGGCGCGCGGGCTCGCGGACGACCTCTCGCGCAAGGTCGAGTATGTGGAGCTCGCCTCTGAAAAGGAGTTCCAGTCCGAATTCGCAAAGGCGATGTTCCTGCCTCACCGTGAACTGGATAGGTTTCCCACGGTCGCCCGCATGGTCGAACATGTGGCCAGCCGGTGACACGGCGAATCGAACAACGCTCTACCGATGATTCACGCTTTCGAATATCGTGCATCCTATTGACAAGTTTTAAAACCCCTTTCGAAGGAACCAGCGAAGTTTAAGTAACGACCCTGCCATCAGGGTATCGCCGAGGTTCGGGCACTAAGCGCCGGAACCCGGGGGCTAATGTGAACGAGATGAAGAGTATTGTTCTAGGTGTTGGAGCTGTAGGTTCTGTCATTGCCGACGTACTTGCGAATTCCGAGGAGTTCGACGA
>JBFEPA010000045.1:0-9976 GCA_041550275.1 Thermoplasmata archaeon
TCGATCAGTTTCAGAAGCTCTTCCTCCGAGGTGGTCGCGGGAAGCCTGATGGTCTCGGAGGTTATCCCGAGCTCCTCGCATGCCTCGCCCTTCTTTCTGACGTACACTTGCGATGCAGGATCCTCGCCCACCAGGATGACGACCAGCCCAGGCGTCACGCCAGAGGCCTTCATCTTCGACACCTCTTCCTTGAGCTCGGCCCTCATCGCCTTCGCTACCTCGTTTCCACTTATGATTTCCGCCACCATCATTCCACGCTCAGAACAGCTGATGCAAGCACGTTACTTAAGGTTTCTCGCAGCCTTGGATTTCGACCCAGAATCTTCCGAAAGGATTTATAAGGACTCCTCGATTACGGGGCAAGGGGGTTACGCAAAATGGCAATGAAGCCAGACATTGAGATTGCTCAGGAAGCGAAAGTCCAGCACATTGAGAAGATTGCCGAGAAGATCGGTCTGTCACGAGACGACCTTGACTTCTACGGCAAGTACAAGGCGAAGGTGCCTTTGAGTGTGCTGAAGCGTTTTGACAAGAACAAGGATGGAAAGCTGATCTTCGTCACCGCCATCACGGCGACGAAGGCCGGCGAGGGAAAGACCGTCACATCGATTGGTCTGTGCCAGGCCTTCGGACAGTTGGACAAGAAGGTCATGCTGTCTTTGAGGGAGCCTTCCCTGGGCCCGACCTTTGGGATAAAGGGAGGCGCGACGGGTGGAGGATACTCTCAGGTATATCCGATGTGGGACATCGACCTGCACTTCACCGGCGACATCCATGCAGTTGGTACGGCGCACAACCTGTTGTCCGCATTGGTCGAGAACCACGTCACCAAGAAGAACGAGCTGAACATCGACCCGACGAGGATTGTCCTCAGGAAGGCTCTTGACATGAACTGCAGGGAGCTCAGAGACATAGTCGTCGGCCTTGGCGGAAGGAGCAAGGGCGGAGTGCCAAGGGAGAGCGGATTCGACATAACCGTCGCCAGTGAGATCAACGCAATCCTTGCGTTATCGGACGACATGGCAGACCTCAGGAAGAGGATGTCGAGGATTGTCGTCGCATACACCCGCGATGGCAAGCCAGTCACCGCAGACAAGTTGAAGGGCATCGGCGCGATGTGCCTCCTCCTGAAGGATGCGATCAACCCCACCCTGGTGCAGACCCTCGAGGGGCAGCCAGCGCTAATACACGGCTCGCCGTTCGCCAACATAGCCCACGGGAACAGCTCGATCATAGCCACGAGATACGCCCTCAAGATGGCGGACTACGTCATAACCGAGGGAGGCTTCGCAGCGGACCTCGGAGGGGAGAAGTTCTTCAACATCGTGTGCAGGATGGGCAAGCTCAAGCCCGATGTCGCAGTCCTCGTGGCAAGCATAAGGGCGCTGAAGATGCACGGCGGAATGGATGTCAAGGAGATAGGCAATCCGAACACCGACTTCCTCGAGAAGGGCTACTCCAACCTGGACAAGCACATCGAGAACATCAAGAAGGCAGGTGTCCCAGTCGTCGTGGCAATCAACCAGTTCCCGACGGACTCGCCAGAGGAGATAGAGCACATCAAGAAGCACTGCGAGAAGGTTGGCGCTCGATTCGGCCTGTCGAAGGTCTTCGTCGAGGGCGGCAAGGGCGGCATCGAACTCGCGGAGGCGGTCCTCGAATCACTCGAGAAGGAGAAGTCCAACTTCAAGCTGCTGTACGACGAGAACTCCTCGATAAGGGACAAGATCAAGACAATTGCCACGGAGATCTACGGCGCCGAAGATGTCGTCTATACAGGCACCGCGCCCGCGGACATCAAGGCGATCGAGGCGGCAGGGAACGACAAGCTCCCGATATGCATGGCCAAGACGCAGCTGTCGATCACGGACGACCCTGCGAAGAAGGGCGCCCCGAAGGACTGGGTCCTAACGGTCAGAGAGGTCAGGCTGTCAGCCGGTGCGGGATTCCTCGTGCCTCTGACGGGAGAGATCATGATAATGCCTGGTCTCCCGACAGTTCCGGCTGCTGAGCGGATAAGCATCGACGACGACGGCCATATAACAGGCTTGAACTGAACCGTCTGCGATGCAGAATGCTCCGGGGTTGGACAAGTCATCCCCCGGAGGGTTCAAACCCTTTCCTTTTCATCTCATCCCGGGAATGCCTATTGGATTCCCGCACACGCATATCGCGCGGCGCGCGACGAATGCATAACGCCCTAGGCGCGAAGTGGTTCGCGAAGGAGGGAGGATAATGAACAACAAGGTCCTCGTGATAGGTGGAGGTCCAGCGGGTCTGACCGCGGCCCAAGCCTTGGTGAGCAACGGTGAAGAAGCAGTTCTGGTCGAGAGAGAAGAAACCCTGGGAGGAATCGCCAGGGAGCTGGCGTGCAAGGGCATCTCCGAGTGCAGGAACTGCGGCGTTTGTTACGTCATCGACCGGGCAGCAGAGCTGTTGAAGGCTCCAGGGGTGGAGGTCATTCTCCGGTCAGAGGTCGTCTCCATCGACAGAACCAACGAGGGATTCAAGGTCAAGATACGTTCGAGCCCACGATATGTGACAGGCAGCTGCATCGGCTGTGATGAATGCTCAGAGGCATGCCCCGTAGAAGGCAAGGCCATCTTCGCACCCACTGGAAGCGGCCATCCGCGTGCATATTGGATCGACCGTGACAGATGCCTCCACTTCAAGAGGGCAAAATGCGAGAAATGCGCCGAAGCCTGCCCCACGAGTGCGATCAACTATGACGACCGTGCGAAGAATGTGACGAGGAACGTCTCCAGAATCATCATCGCAACAGGCATGGACCCGATAGACGCTGGAGAGATACCCCGGCTCGGATACGGAACAATACCGGACGTCTTGTCGAGCTTGGACGCTGAGAGGATCCTCAACGAGAAAGGGAGACTGGTGAGGCTATCCGACGGCGTTCCGGCCAAGAAGATCGCGATAATTCAGTGTGTCGGCTCACGAAACGAGAAGGCTGGCGTGCAATACTGCTCGAAGTTCTGCTGCAAGTACGGCACGAAGATAGGTCAGCTCATGATCGACGAGAACCCCGATGCGGACCTCGATTTCTACTTCATGGATCTGAGGACGCTGTATGAACCGCAGGACGAGTTCAAGAGATGGGCAGACAGCATCAAGAGGAAGGTCGAGAAGAAGAAGGTCCCGCGGGTCAGGCTCATCAGAAGCATGCCGTCTCAGGCGTTCTCTGGCGATGATGGCAAGGTCTGGCTCAGGTCGTCCGGCGAGACCGATTCGGAAGTCACGGAGACGGCGTACGACCTGGTTGTCCTATCTGTGGGCATGAGGCCGCGACCACTCCCAGAGGGGTTGACGCAGTCGTTGAGCCTTACAACGGACGGATGTGGATTCGCTCGCTGTGAGGACCCTGAGCTGAGTCCGATTGTCACAGTGCTGGGTGCGGCATCTGAACCGATGGATATCGAGGAGACTGTCACCAGAGCCATAGCGGCTGGCTCAGCCAATGTCAGAAAGGAGGGAGCCGCATGAAACGCCGCATACAGGTAGTGATTTGCCGGGTATGTTCTGGCGCCGCGAAGGTCCTGGACACGGACAAGCTGCTGCGCGTTGCCAGCGAGGCGCCATACGTCGGCTCGGCGATGGTGGTCGACTACGCCTGCAACCCGAAGACCATTGCACAGATTGTGGAGACGGCAAAGGACAAGGAGATAGACAGGCTGCTGGTCGTCCCATGCTCGAAGAGCGACGTATCTCCCGCACTCTTCCAATCGTACAAGAGGAAGGCGAAGATCAATGAATTCCTCATGGAGACTGTTGATCTGATCAGCGAGGCCGTTCTCCCCCACAGGGACGAACCGTCTCATGCCCAGGCCAAGGCCGAGGCAAAGCTGCTGGCGGCGATAGCGCGCATGGCCATGCTGGAACCCCTGAAAAGGAGTTCAGAAGAGATGAGGACGAAGAATATTGTCATCATCGGAGCGGGCGTGGCAGGTGTGGAAGCCGCGAAGCGGGCAGCTGAAGCGGGCCTGCACACGATACTCATCGAGAAGTCAGACGGGGAAGTGAAGGTACCCGGAGTCATAATGCCCAAATCACGGCTGATATCGGCCAAGGGGCACCCCGGGAACTATGTTCTCGCGATTGAAGCCGGCGAGAAGACGGAGACGCTTGAGTGCGGGGCGGTCATTGTAGCCTCAGGAGGCGATTGGTCTGATGCGAAGGGACCGCTCGTACGAGCGTGCCCAGAAGCCAAGCCACTGTACAAGCTTGCACAGGAGCTCAGCAGCGGCAACATCTCCAAGGGAGATGTTATCATCGTAGACACGACCGACCCCAAGGCGCAAGTCGCGTCAGACCAGGATTACGCATGGGAGGAGGCGCTCCAGTGTGCGATTGACATCAAGAAGAAGGCGCCTGAGACGGGAGTGTACCTCCTGTTCCAGGAGATGCGAGCCCTCGGCTTGGCTGAGCTCTCGTACAGAGAAGCTGCAGACCTCGGCGTCCGTTTCGTGCGATACGACAAGAAGAGGCCGCCCAAAGTCGATCCTAAGGACAAGAGCAGGGTCGTCGTAATCGATTCGGCTCAGGAGCAAGCGCTCTCGATACCGTTCGGATGCATGTACTACGCGTCGATAGCTCCCAATCCAGATAATGTGGCGATCTCCGAAGCTCTTCGGATACCTTTGAACGACAGCGGAGGCGTCAGAAGGGGGAGCATGCAGAAAGGACCGATCGCAACTCCGAGACCAGGAATATTCGTATGCGGGTCGGCTCAGTTCCCGAGATCAGAGGAGATGTCCAGGGTGGAAGGGAGAGCAGCGGGCGCTCTGGCGGCACAGTTCGTCTCAACCGGGACGGTTGAGTTTGGAGGCTCGGTTGCTGAGGTAACGTCTGAGAAGTGCTCCGCCTGCCTCACCTGCGTGCGGACCTGCCCCTACGAAGCACCATTCATAGGAGTCGCCGGCAAGGCGGAGATAAGACTGCAGTTGTGTCAAGGGTGCGGCATGTGTGTCGGCATCTGCCCGAGCAAAGCCATCGAACTGCACAACTACACGGACGACCAGTTGTCCGCCGAGGTCGCTTCGTACTTGGGAGGTGATTTCTGATGGGCGAAAGGAGCCCAAAGGTGGTAGGCTTCTGCTGCGAGAAGCACGGCATAGAAAGTGCGAACCTCGCCGCGAGGACCGGCAGGCAGTATGATGTTAGCGTTCGCCTGGTCAGGGTGCCTTGCACAGGAAGGGTCGACGGGATTCACATCCTGAAGGCGCTCGAAGACGGTGCCGATGCTGTGTTCGTCCTTGGCTGTCTCGAAAAGAACTGCTACTACGACACGGGGTCGATCGAGGGCAGGAAGAGGGTCGACTATGTGAAGGCCATGCTGTCACAAGCAGGCATCGAACCCGAGAGGGTCGAGATGTTCAACGCGAGCTCGTCGATGGCCTGGAAGTTCTCAGAGATCGTCTCCGAGATGACCGATGTCGCGAAACGCCTTGGTCCCATCAGACCAAGAGGTGATGGGCAATGATAGTCGCAGAGCGGAAGCCACTCGGAGAAATCTCCGAGATGATCGCGCCTTATCAGAAAGTCGCCGTGATAGGATGCAGAAGCTGCGTCGCCATCTGTCTTGCAGGCGGGGAAAAGGAAGTCAAGATGCTGGTCTCCGCAATGAAGTTGAAGAACCGCAAGGAGGGAAGGAGTCAGGTCTTCGACGGTTTTGTTCTCGAGAGACAGTGCGAGAAGGAGTGGGTGAAAGAAGTCGAAGACAAGATACTAGCATCTGACATAGTGCTCTCGATGTCGTGCTCTCTAGGAGCTCAAGCGATTGCCGACCTGTACCCGCAGAAGATAGTCGTCCCAGGGCTCAACACGGCCATGTTCGGCGTGCCAGAGGAACAGGGCGTGTGGTCCGAAAAATGCCTAGGCTGCGGAGACTGCATAATCCACACGACAGGAGGCATCTGCCCTATCGCCCGATGTGCCAAGAGCATGCTCAACGGCCCATGCGGGGGATCATCCGATGGGCATTGCGAAGTCAACCTCGACATCGAGTGCGCGTGGTATGCAATACATGAACGGCTCAAGCTCCAAGGCCGGCTAGACCTCATAGAGATGGTCAGGCCACCCAAGGAGTGGAGCACGGGCCATAGCGGTGGGCGCAGGGTAATCGTCAGGGAAGACGCCAAGCTCACCCCGCATCAGAGGAGAGACAAGGAGGCGGTCATTTGAAAGCTGGCAGCGACCTTGAGAAGGTGTTTGAGGCCGGCAAGTTCGCGGTTACCGCAGAGATCGGGCCGCCACAATCGGCTAATCCAGAGCCGCTAGTGCATCACGCGAAGTTGTTGAAGGGGTCTGCCGATGCCTTCAACCTGACGGACAATCAGACAGCTGTCGTCAGGCTGTCCAGCATAGCCAGCGCCGCCATCATCATGCACGAAGGTATAGAACCGGTCATCCAGATGACTTGCAGGGATCGCAATCGAATCGCCCTTCAGAGCGACCTGCTCGGAGCAAGTGCTATTGGAGTGAAGAATGTGCTCTGCCTGACTGGAGACCATCAGACCTTCGGGAACGAAAAGGCCGCGAAGAGCGTGTTCGACTTCGACTCTGTATCTGAACTCTACACGTTCAACAAACTAAGGACGGAGGGGCTGCAGTCTGGAGGGAATATCATCGAAGATAAGCCTCCGAAACTGTACTTGGGGTGTGCGGAGAACCCCTTCGCGACGCCCTACGAGTTCAGGGCGATGAGGCTCGCAAAGAAGGTCAACGCAGGAGCGGACTTCGTGCAGACCCAGGCCATATTCGACATGGACATGTTCGAGAAGTGGATGGACGAGGTGAGGGGCAGGGGCCTGGACAAGAAGGTGCATATCATGGCAGGCGTAATCCCCATGAAGACCGCGGGCGCAGCGAGATACATGAAGAACAAGGTGCCGGGGATGATCGTGCCCAACCATGTGATTGACCGCATGAAGAACGCCTCGGACCCAAAGGAAGAGGGAATCAACCTCTGCGTCGAGCAGATAGAGGCCTTCAAGAACATGAAGGGCGTTCACGGCGTTCACATAATGGCTGTAAAGTGGGAGGAGATAGTTCCTCGCATAGCAGAGATGGCGGGGCTGCTTCCAAGACCGAGCCTGAAGTGAGCCCGACTCTGCACCGTCGGCAGCTTAACGTTCGTACGGGATTTGCGGCAAACAGGAGCACAACGGTCATAGACTAGTTGTTTCTTACCTTAGTGTGAGACTATGGCATCATCCGCGTTTGACACCTTGAACGAGCGCATGCTCCTGAGGTTCCTGGACATCAACCCAGACATGGCGACTATGCTAGGCAAACATGACCCGTACGACCTCCTGCTCCCGCACGGTGGCGTCAAGAGACTGCAGGACAACCTTGGGCTGTTGATAGATTGGAACCGTGACGCAGAGCGACTGCTCGCCGACGAAGTCCTTTCGAGCGAGCAACAGATCTCACTCGAGACTCTGCGCATGTCCCTCAGCCTGCAGAAATTTGCATTGGAGGACTATCCGCTGTGGAGGATGTACCCCGACGCCTTGGAACAGCTTGGTTGGACCATCTTCACGATGATGGTGCGAGAGTACGCACCTCTCGAGGACAGGGTGATGGGTATTTCGTCTAGAATGAAGCTGATGCCGAGATACCTTGGCCAGTTCAGGGAGCGGTTCAGGGACGTAAACGCTGTCAAGCCATGGACTCAACTGGCGATTGACACCTGTGACGCGTTCCCGATGTTCCTGTCCTCTGTGAAGGCGCTATCAGAGAAAGACATCTCCAAAGAGCTACACGACGAGCTAGTGGAGAACTGCGACGATTGTGTCATGGCGATCAAGGAGCATCGCGATTGGCTCTCGACCGTTCTCGATACCAGCACCGACGACTTCGCCATGGGAGAGGAGAAGCTGGCGAAGCTATTGAGGATAAGGGGCTTCGACCTCACTCCGGGTCAGGTGCTCGATATCGCAGAGAGGTATCTTGCCGACTTGACCGAGGAGCGGAGGGCGGTCGCGAAGAGGATCAGCCCTGGCGGAGACGAGAACATAGTCACAGAGATCATACGCAACGATTGCTCCGAGACTTTCGAGGGGGTGCTGCAGGAAACCATCGACGAGTTGAAGCATGCAACGGATTTCATCAAGAAACGAGGAGTGGCAACGATTGACGACAGAGCCGTCCTCGATGTAATCGAGACACCCGAATTCCTGAGGCCGGCTTTGCCGGTCGCGGCCTTGTTGATGCCTGCCAGGTTCGAGAAAGTCCAGAGTGGAGCGTACCTCATGACTCGGCCTAGAGATGCCGCGGAGATCCCGAGCCTGTGGAATAGGTCGATGATCATCAACACAACGGTCCATGAAGCGTACCCCGGCCATTTCCACCAAGGGGTGATGTCAAACAAGAAGCCTTGGATGCACCAACTCCCTCTCATGTTCATCATGTCGGACACGATGACACCCTCCTATGAGACCGGTGAGGGTTGGGCACACTATTCGGAGAAGATGATGTACGACGAAGGGTTCGAAGCCACGGACCATGCCGCAATGGCAATGCTAGACGCGGGAATCTGGAGAGCATGCAGGGCGATATACGACATCAAGCTCCACACGGGCAAAGCTACCTTGGACGAGATGACACAGATGCTCGCTAAGGAATCCAACACGCTCATGTCTGCTGCCAAGGACGATGTTGTCGGGTTTTCAAGGTCTCCAGGGTACCCACTGTCTTACCTCATAGGGAAACACCTGGTATACGAGCTTCGAGACGAGCTATTGCGATCCTCCGGCAAGGACTTTGACAAGAAGAGATTCCATGACTTGCTGGCTGAGAACGGCAACCTCTCATTTAATCTGGCAAGACGCGTGATACTCGAAGAGATGGTGGGCAGGAAGGCTCGCTGATACATGAGCTAGCGCACCTTCCAACATACGACTGTCCCCCACGAAAACCGTTATAACCATTCAGACTATACTCTCGTGGCATACCTTTGCCTTGCAAGGGGAGGGATGCTTTGGCCAGGTTGTTCCTGGCACCGCGGAGAAGGTAGTATGAGCAAGGTGAAGAGGGCTCTTGTGAGCGTTTCGGACAAGACGGGAATAGCAGAATTTGCGAAAGGCCTGTCGGAACTTGGTATCGTCATACTCTCGACTGGTGGGACTGCTACTATGCTGGAGAAGCACGGAGTGCCCGTAACGGGTGTCTCCGAGGTGACGAAGTTCCCCGAGATGCTGGACGGTCGCGTCAAGACACTGCATCCGGCGATACACGGTGGGTTGCTTGCTGTAAGGGACAAGACAGACCACATGGATGCCATCAGTAAGCATGGCATAGAGCCGATAGACATGGTTGTGGTGAACCTATACCCGTTCGAGGCGACGGTCGCCAAGGACGGCGTGCGATTGGAGGACGCGGTAGAAAACATCGACATAGGCGGACCGTCCATGCTCAGGTCCGCAGCGAAGAACCATGCCTCAGTCGCCGTCGTTGTTAACCCCGCGCAGTATCCGGATATTCTCAGAGAGCTGAACGAGAACGATTGCAGGTTGTCCCCAGAGACGAGGCAGAAGCTGGCTCTGGAGGCTTTCAGGTCGACTGCGAGATACGACTCTGCAATTGCATATTACCTGGGTGGACAGTTCTCAAAGGGCGAACTATTCCCCGAGAACCTTACGCTGTCCTTCGAGAAGCTCGGCGACCTGAGATATGGGGAGAACCCTCATCAGAAGGCCGCGTTCTACAAGGACCTGTTCGATCAGACTCCACTCAGCCCCGCGACGGCGGAGAAGATGCATGGCAAGCAGATATCATACTGCAATGTCCTCGACCTCGACGCTGCACTTGCCATCGTATCCGACTTCGAGAAGCCTACAGCAGCGGTCATCAAACACACCAACCCGTCAGGCGTGGCAAGCGCGGATACCATCGCAGAGGCGTTCAGAGTTGCGTACAACGCGGACTCCGTAAGCGCTTTCGGCTGCGTTGTCGGCCTTAA
>JBFEPA010000046.1:0-9921 GCA_041550275.1 Thermoplasmata archaeon
CCACCGACCAGGAACGCGACCAACGCCAAGAGCATGGCAATCTTGATCGTCTTCTGACCTTGCTCTGGCGCCGCAAAGTGTATCATGGCGCTGTATATAAAAACTGTATCGGCCACTGCTAGGAATGGAACGTACCATACTGACAACAATGAGAGCATGTACGGTATCGGACTCATTATGACCGCTGCAGAAAGAGCTGTTGATGCGATTATGCCGGCGTTCCGACGGCCGATCCTCATAGGAAGAGTCTTGCGCGACTGCGTGTCCCCCTCCATGTCCTGAACATCCTTCACTATCTCGCGTCCAAGAGTGGCCAGGAACGCCAATGCTGCCAGTATCCAGGCCAACTCCATGCCCTCGACCGCAGCTCCTCCGAACAAGAAGATTGCCGCCGTCAACCAGCTTATCGCCAGATTCCCCATCAAACCCTCCGATTTGAGGAAGACCTCATATGAGAGCATTACGCCCAGCGATGTGACAACAATCAAGAAGGACAGCAAACCGACCACCAAGCTCAGGCATACAGCCGCCGCGAATAGGACTACGGCCATGATGAGCGCGGTCCTCGGCGCAATGAGCCCAAGAGGAATCGCCCTGGAGGGATGAGCCGTCCGGTCCAGTTCTCGGTCGAAGTAGTCGTTCATCGAGTTGCCTGCCGACACGAAGACGGCGATGATGACCATGGAGGCCAAGACGTCGAATGCGCTGTCGAAGACTGTCTCAAGGTCGGAGCATACGATAGCAGCGAGAAGTCCTGCGAATGCCGCCATCACGCAGTTTCCGGGCCGGACAGTGAAGATGCAGCCTTTTAGGACAACATAGGCTCTGGCAGGCGCCATCGTGGTTGGCACATCCTGCACGGATATAAGGGTTTTGAGAGGCTCCAGGGAAAAGGATTATGTAGTGACGCCATGTTGGTCAGCCCTGCAATGGAAACACCGATGCCGCCGGACGCTGCCAGGGAGATCGAATATGTCAAGAGCCTGGTTGCGCGCCATTTCCCCGTCTACGATGTAAAGGTTAGATTCGATGTTGTGGAGTTCTACTGCAAGATCGACGAGACAACGATGGAGGAATCCTTTGGCAAGCTGCGGGAGGAGATGGCGGAGCACCGGTATGTTCCAATGGTTACGTACCAGAAAGGCGAGCACGTCATAATCGTGGGCAAGAAGCCTCAGGTCAAGCACAGGGGCGTGTACGTCAACCTTGTGATGTTCGCGTTCACGTTCATAGCGATCACCTATGCCGGGGTCAGTCTGTGGGCAGGATACGTCAATTCTCCAGGCGATTCAGCATTCTCCTCCGAGAACATCGCGATGGGCATACTTGTCTTCACCCTTCCATTGCTCTTCATACTGTTCGCTCACGAGTTCGGCCATTTCTTCATGGCAAGGAGGAGGAAGGTCGCGGCGTCCCTTCCATTCTTCATACCCATGATACCTCCGCTGGGAACGGTTGGAGCGTTGACCTCGCTTCGGGATCCGGTACCAGACAGAAAGAGCCTCCTGGAGATAGGCATAGCTGGCCCGATCGCAGGGCTGCTTGTCGCAATCCCAGTGATGGTACTGGGGTTTGTGCTCACGAACGCCGAAGCCCGGCCAATACCAGACAGCTTCGAGGGCAAAGTGATGATCTCCGCTGCATTCCCGCTGATGTGCGACTGGATCGAGTTCTTCGTGCCAGCTGAAGGAGACTTCTACTCGCATCCCATGGTGTTCGCCGCATGGATAGGGATACTTCTGACGGCAGTCAACCTTCTACCCGCAGGGCCGCTCGATGGAGGGTACATAGCCCGGGCAATACTGGGGCGCAACGCAAAATACGCCACCTGGGGAACCGTGGGATTGCTTATCGTCCTTTCGCTCTTCTGGATAGTCTGGATATTCATTGCGATGTTGGTCATATTCTTCGGGGCGAAGCACCCGCCACCCCTGAACGACATCACGAAGCTGGACACCAAGAGAAAGATAGCGGGGCTGTTCACTTTCGCCCTGCTGATCATTACATTCACGCCCGTGCCGCTGACCGTTTGGACACCCGACTACTCGGTTAATATGACTGCAGCCGATGACATCGACGCTATCATCGCACCAGGAGAGACAGCAGTATTCTCATTCTGGGTTGAGAACACCGGGGATACGAAGAACAACATCACCGTGTTCGCTGACGACCATCCTGCAGGCTGGGTCATACAGTTCAAACTGAGCTCTTCCAGCGACCAAACCTATGCGAGCACGATAGACCGGAGGTTCGATATCGACGAGAACTCGAGTTATTCCATGCGAGTGACCTGCGGTCCGTCCGCGCCTGGAGAGCAGAAGTTGACGGTGATTGCTCGCTCCAACTCATCCCAGGAGGACGACGTGGTCGAAGACAGCATCGAGTACACATTAGACATCGGATATCCAGAACTCGAGTTCTGGGCGATCGACAGCTCTTTGACCATAATCAAGGGGGAGAACGCGACTGCTGTCGTGCAGGTCAACAACACATACCAGGTGGACCTGCCATTGGCTTTCACCGCCAACGACCTCTCCGCAACGAGCGTGGACCTGTACGAGGACGAGTTCGATCAGAACTCGACTTCTTTGCTGGAATTGTCTGTCCCCGCTGAGGACTATGCTACATTCACAGCGCTCGTGTCCGTCGCGAGCCACGCCATATCAGGTAGTCAAACGATATCGATTGAGGCGACATACTTCGATTCGGTCGTCGACACGATAGAGATAAACCTGACCATTGTGTGAGTCCATCACATCCATCAGCGTCTTCTGAATACGCAGAAGTGACGTGTGAGCGAACGGTGCACCCATAGCTCATGACTCTCGAGCACCTCGAAATCTTCAGCGAACTCGGCGAACGCAGGGTCGTGCACGACCATGACCAATCTCGAGCCCGTATCGAGAACTCTAGAAATAGACTTGAAGGCTCTGCGGATCAGTGCCTCGACAGGCTCACCGTTCGTGCTAGACGACCTGCCGTATGGCGGATCGGTTGCCACGCCATCGACATGCTTCACCATCGTGTCGATCATGCCGACATCGCATACATGAAGGCGCCCTTCCACTCCTATGGACGACATGTTCGCCCTCGCACCCTCCACCATCCTATCAGAAACATCGGAGCCGATTGCCTCAGCACCTGCTAGAGCCGCCTCGGTCACGATCGCCCCCGTCCCGCAGAATGGATCTAACAGACGCTCCCCAGGGCGGATCTCCGCCAAGTTCACTATACACCTCGCATACTTAGGATGGAGCGAGATCGGGTGGTTGAACGGCAGGTTCTTCGTCTTCCTCGCCTCGTACGCGGCCCTGTCAACGGAGGCGACCAGGCAGCCAATGTGCGCCAAATCGGAGAAGACGATGCGCACCTCGGAGCGGGGAGTGTGGATGTCCACACCAGCAGACTCACCAAGAACGCCGCCTACCAAGCGGTTCAATTCCACCAGGTCGACCTCCTCGTGTGATGTGCCTATCCTTGTGGAATGAACCCTGACCGGTCCGGGCACGTCGATTTTTGAGATAACAGACTGCAGCTCTTCGGGGTTGCACGAAGCTATATGCACGGAGACCGAGTGGCACAGCGCCATCCTCTCGGCGAAGGCAGCCGGGTCGGCGTCCGTATCGAGCACGAGTACGCCATCCTCATGAAGGATAGCTTCCGACCTGGCACCGAGCGCTCTGCCCACCGACAGCGCCTCTGAACGCGCGAGCGACTCGCACTCCATCGATAGCTCCAACAGCAGCTTCACAGCGACTGAAGATGCGGCCACCTGAAATAATGCTTCGCATCAGTCTGATATGCCCGCCTCGGACACCTGGAACACAGCCTCTGCCTCAGGCAGGTTGGGAGAGTCTATCAGCCGCGCGATCCTCTTCCCGCCCTTGCTCTTCCTCAGGTACAGCCGGAATGTGGCAGTATGGCCCACTATATGACCGCCTATGGGGCGTGTCGGATCGCCAAAGAACGCGTCGGGCTTCGCAGAGACCTGGTTCGTCACCGCGATGACTGCGTTATGTACATCCCCGAAGCGGAGCATGTCGTGCATGTGCTTGTTCAGCATCTGCTGACGCTCCGCCAGGGCGCCTCTTCCGATGTACTCCGCCCTGAAGTGTGCCGTCAGCGAATCGACTATCAGAAGCCGCACGGGTATGTCGTGTGCCACCTCGAACGCCTTCTCTAGCAACAGCATCTGATGGTGGCTGTTGAACGCGCGTGCGACGTGTATCTTCTTCAACACCGCATCGGGATCTAAATCGACAGCTTCGGCCATCTGCGTGATCCTCTCGGGCCTGAAGGTCTGCTCGGTGTCGATCATGATCGTATGGGCGTCTAGCCCGCCATCTTCGACAGGTCTGGCGCAGTTTACCGCAAGCTGGTGACATATCTGAGTGTTGTGCAGCACTGTCGGGAGGTTGCCGCCCACAAACGAGTGTGTCTCGGGAACGACGAGGTCGTAAACGAAGTCGTCGTGCGCGAACGGCATGACCGAGCGCACCTCGTCCCAGGAGACAGAGTCGGCCTCAGGCGTGCGGCCTGACCGGCTGTAGTATCCCTCAGAGGACGGCGTGGCAATCATGTCGCCTGCGCGTATCTCCCATGTCGGCGTCCATGATATCGTCGAGCCGCGCAGGACGAGCAGTCTGTGAGGACCAGTCAGCTCGAGTGACCTGCCGCCCGCAGTGTTCACCTCGAACATCAGCCGCACACGCTCACGGTAGACTGCTGCGGCAGTCGCGAGTCCTAGCCGCCCCTCCGAGAGGCTGGGGACTGTGACGCCGTTCAATGGGACAACATGACCAGAGTCGAACGGGACGGCCATGCCTCTGCCCAGCTTGGAGTACATCTTCGAGATCTCGTCGACGCGTGTCTCGCCGTCCACGGTGTACAACACCTCGGTCTGAGGCGATACGCACTTGCCGGAGCCGTATTCGCCGAAGAATTCCACTATAGCCTGGCTTTCGAAGCCGCCGCCCATGAGGTCGTCAAAGGCCTTCGAGCCTGACGGTATTTTCGCGATGTTCTTCCTGCGCTCCAGAACGGCATCGCCCGTCTCGAACCCGCCAACGTCCGCGACCTTCTTCGCGGCGGCGATTATCTTGACCGCGGTCGCCTCCCCGATCTCGGCGAGCTCCGCGAGGTTCCTCGGGGAATCCACGGCTATCATCATGATATCGGTGAACCCGGCCTCCTTGAGCTTCTCCAAGATGGCGGGCCCCACGCCCGGGAGTTTCGCGATCTCCTCTTCTGACATCTGACCTCAACACCTGTGACCTCCAAGACCAGCTGGCAGCAATATAAGCGTATTGATTGGAGGTACGCGAAAGTGGCCGAGGGAACGTCAGGGCGGTGCTCTGAACTCTAGAAGTTAACCCTGCAGTATCAGGCTGGCTACCACCAAAAGGTATTAAATAGGCCGTGCTCTTCGAGGGGTCGCAATGGCGAAGAAGAGGAAGAAGGACAAGGCGCGCAAGGAGGAGGAATACGAGTTCACGCCTCCTGAGTTCGACGAGAAGGAGTTCCTCGAGAAGGAGCTCAGGGATACGAGAACCGTGCTGATGACCGTCGGCTATGCGGGGGCCTTCGGATTGCTGGCGGCTCTCATCTCAAACTTGTCTAGCAAGCTGATAGGCGTATCGTTCCTTCTCGTATTCGTTGGCCTCTATTCGCTGAAGTACTTCTACCCGTTGATCAAGGTCAAGACGGAGGAATTCCAGAAGAAGAACTGGGCGGGGAATGTCGCGTGGTTCTTCCTGACATTCCTAGCGGTATGGGTGCTCACATTCAACTACCCTGTGTCCGACCACGCCAAGCCGGCTGTCGAGGACGTCGTTATTTGGATAGAGAATGAGACGACCGGGGACATCGAGGCTATAGACTACAAGTACATGGAGAGCTCCGGAAGCTACGCCTGGGTTCCCAGGACGGAGGGAGTCTGGCTGGAGGCGAACGACACATACCAAATCAACATATCCGCGCACGTATCAGATAATGGCGTGCTCTCTGTCACAAAGATAGCCCTCGGGGCCGTCGACGGCACCTACCTCGATATGATGCATGAGGGCGCGAACAGGTACGGCTACAAGTTTCCCGCTGAGACGCTCACGGCTGGAACCACATTGGTGTTCTACATACATGCCGCGGACGATCATGACAACGAGCTCACTTACCTGGTCACAGGCATAGCCGTCCACTGATGGCGCGTCTTTCAGGGAGATTACCGTTCCCAGGGCATCCTCTCGTCAAGATGCCTCGTCAGTAGACGGGCATACTGCTTGCCGTCAGCGAGCTTCCGCCCGGAGACCACTTCGAACCTGCGCAGCTTCTTGATATCCTTGCCCAGCGTCAGCGAGGATATCTTCTCCCGCAGAAGTGCGTCCGCACGCGTGTGCTCGCGCTCTATGACGACGAACCATCTGCCGCGTTCCTTGTACGGCTTGGAGAGGCCGGATGACTCCCACTTAGACAGGAATTCCCTGGCGTTGGGCGTACCGACTGGCGGTCCCCTGTGGACCTGCTCTCTCGGCAGCTCCATCGAGTCGAGCTCTATCAGGACATCGACCCTATCGTGGACATCAAGAGTCGTCTTCACGACCTCGAACTCGTTCCGTCTCAGGAGCGAGACCATCGAGGTCACGGACTTCCTGATCTGAGGGTAGAACACGTCGTCGATCAGGTCGAGCTTCTCGAACGATACGGCCACGAAGGCGTCCAGGCGGTCGCCCGCAGCGGCCTTCAGCCTGTCAGCTCTCCAGCTGCGGAAGGCGCGTGGGAAGAAGAACTGCATGCCTGGCTCCGCAGTGTACGCCCTGGCGGCGGCGATCACCGTCATCAGGGATTCCAGTGACACCGCTGAGGCCACGTTCCTCCCGCTGTCCACTGGGTCTATGAACGTCATCGGCTCCTGGAACTCGTTCCCTGGATGGTCCGGGAGGTGCAGCCTCTCACCGTTCTTCCAGCTGGACGCCGCGGTCAGGACTCCGCGGAGGTCCCCGTACAGGATGACGAGGAGCTCGCACAGGTAGCCCGAGAAGCCTTGCACCTTCGCCTCCGCCCCGTAGCATCCGATGCCCTTCATGAAGCGCTTGAGAAGGCGGACCTGATCCCGGCTACGCCTGGGCAGGCTGGCCATGACGAACTCCGTGTGGAATGGTGTCCTGTCCACCGCTGTCATCTTCTTCTGCGGGTCCTTCACCATGTAACAGGGTACGAGGTCCACCTGGTAGCCGGCGTAGTCGCCGCGTACATACGGGTGCTGGGCGTAGTGTTCCACACCCCCGACGGTCCTGCGACCAATCTCCAGCCCCAGCGTCCTGAGGTCGTCCAGCGAGGTGCTCTCTTGGAACATGAGGAACAGGTCGATGTCAGGACCCTTCATGTGCGTGCCCTTGGCGACCGAGCCTACCAGCCTCGGCTCTATGTGTGCCCCCACCTCGGCGGCGACCGTCCGAACCTTCTTCACGAGCCCGTCGACCGCCTTCATCAGCTGACGGTCCTCTTCGGCCGTGGGCTTGATCCTCGACAAGACCTCGCGTTCTATAGGCTGCATCGCGCGTACTTGATGAATGCCCGAGCTATTAAAAGAGGCGATGGAGGCTCATTGGACGATTTCCAAACTCCGCGCATCTAGGGCCTCGGAATGGTGAGAACGGGCACGAGGCCGCAATCCGAGAGAATCATGGTAAGAGGAAATGGTGTCTTTCGGCCGGTGTGGTGGGGATTGTCAAAATTGTTTGCTTAGGAGGAAAGTTGAGCCACCAACCTAAGACACCAATTGACGCTTAGCCTACATCGGCTATAAGATGCTTTCTTGGTTACAAGCCAGACTTGTGACGAAAGCGGCTGTCGTGTTGACTATTTCGTATCAGAGGCCATCCCGGATCACCGACGAGTGTATGTTCGACGACGACACCGAGTCCTCCATGTCCTGCACGAAGACCTCGTCCGTCTCCGAGACACTTACGAGTTCCGTACGCGTCCCTCCGATAAACAACATAACGAGCATCCTGCCGTTCGAATTAAATTCGGCGAATCCGAAATCGGAAAGGGGGGAGGAGATCACCCTCACGAGGGGGAGAGAGCAACGATTCGATACATCTTCGAAAAGGTGTTTCAGCTGCTGCGGGGCCTCGTCAGAGCGAATGACCGCCAGAGTCATCCTGAATCGGCGCACGTCGGCGCACACGCGCTCCATCTCCGACGGCGACAGCTTCGGTCCCGGCATGAGTCGCGACTATCTGTGACGGACTAGATATGGTTTTTCCCTCGCGGCAATGCAATCCGCCGGCCATGCCATTTCCGGCTACTGCGACCCGTTCCTTATCCGGTCCGAGACGGCTATCCCGTCCTTGCCCATGTCCAGGAGCATATAGTCCCTGGCGGCGACCGTGCGCACGCCAGTGCGCTCCTCGATCCACTTGGCCTGCGTCTCCGGGTTCTCCTGGACGACCCGCATGCCGAAGTGGGTTATGACGACCATCTCCGGCCGGACCTTCTCTATCAGGTATCCTGCATCTTCCGTGCTGAGGTGATGCGGTATCCTCTGGCCGAGCGGACGCGTCACGCAGGCAATCATCAGACGGCAGTTCCTGTGGGCCTTGATGACCGATTCGACCAGCTGGGTGTCGGACACGTACGAAATGACGCCGTCGGTCGTTGCGAAGCGAAAGCCCACGGAGCTGGTGTCGCTGTGAGCGGACGGCGTGGCGGTCGCCTCGAACGGCTTGACGCTCACCTTGGACGATGGCGACATCACCTTCACGGTCTTCGGCTTCGATAAGTGGTACTTCGATATGGCGGGGCCGTACTCGCCGTCGCCCTCAATCACGCTCCTGCTGCCCGCGAGGACTCCCTGCTTCTTCGTGCCGCCCTCAGTCATCGCCTCGATGAGTATCTCGGCGTCCAGGTAATGGTCCGGGTGGCAGTGGGATATCATGATCGCATGGGTCCTCATCGGGTCGAGGCCCACAGAGCGCATGCGCACGAGCGCCCCTGGCCCGGGATCGACATGGATGTTCTTCCCATCCTCGATGTAGAAGCCCCCGGTCGCCCTGGCCTGGTAGATTGTGGCGAAGCGCCCTCCGCCAGTGCCGAGAAACGTTATTCTCACCATGACGCCAAACCTTAATGCCTGATTCCTTTAATACCCTTCCACGCCCAGGAGGGACCACATCTGAAGCTCGCGATACTCAACGGAATCGTCGTCTCGCAGAACGACCGAAGGGAGGTCTTCAAGGGCGATGTCCTCGTGGAGGACGGCGCGATATCGAAGGTGGGGGAGTTCACGGACCGCGCGGACGACACGCTAGACGCGGCCGGATGCATAGTCATGCCGGGCCTGATAAACTGCCACACGCATGTGTCCATGACGCTCCTGAGGAGCGTCGCCGACGACCTCCAGCTCGAGCAGTTCCTCGAGAGGACCTTCGCGATAGACGCCAGACGCACGCCTGGCGACATCGAGGTGGGTACGAAGCTCGGATGCATGGAGATGGCGCGTTCGGGCACCACCTGTCTGCTCGACCTCTACTACTCTCAGGATGCCATCGCCGAGGGCCTCAGGGAGGTCGGCCTCAGGGGCTACCTCGGCTGGGCCATAGTCGACGAGCATCTCACAACCCAGAAAGGAAAGCCCATAGACAACTGCAGGAGGTTCATCAAGACCTTCTCGGACTGCCCGCTCATCAAGCCTGTCGTCGCGCCACAGGGAGTCTATGTCTGCTCCGACGAGACGCTGCTCGCCGCGAGGGAGCTGGCGTCGGAGTCCAAGACCTTCTGCCACTATCACCTTGCCGAGACGAGGCGCGAAGTGCACGAGTACAAGAGGCAGAAAGGCGAGAGGCCGGTGGACCACCTGGCCGAGATCGGCTTCCTGTCGGAGGGGGATGTCGCCGCCCACTGCGTGTGGCTGACGGTGAACGA
>JBFEPA010000047.1:0-9906 GCA_041550275.1 Thermoplasmata archaeon
AACACCACATCTCCGCCCGATTTCTCGGGAGGATTCAGTTTGCCCTATGCCGCGTTCGATCGCCTTTAATAACGGCATCTCGGTTGATTTCTTTTCCTCAGGGTACTAAGATGCTTCAATTCCCCCGGTTCCCTATCCTCACGGATTGCTCCGAAGAGCAGGAAGTCCCATTCGGTAATCACCGGATCAAAAGCTCCTTGCGCTTACCCGGTGCATTTCGCAGCTTGGCACGACCTTCTTCGGCGCCCGAACCGAGCCATTCCCCAAGCGGTTTAACTAGCCGCTAGCATGTCGACTCAGCACACGTCCGGATTGCACATGATCGGTACTCACTGGGGCCCGCGAGTCCTTCCTGCCCCGCTGCCCCTCAACCATCTTCCCCGGGCACAAGCGTGCACGGGTGCATGACCAACCCTTAATCTAGCAGGCCAACGTTATTTATCCGTTGTCCTTACCGAGGGTCGGGAATCCCGCTATGCATCGACCTGTATAAAAGCGTTGCTCTGGCCCTCAGAAACACCAGTTGTTCCGGTGGAGACGGCGACCCTTGCAGGTTCCGCGCCTGCCCGTTTCGGGCATTGCCTTCTTCATAGAAAGATTGATTGCCGACCGCGTCGCTCTTCCCGCAAGGATGGTTGTTCTCGTTGGCTTCAGACAACGATGGGACGGGCGACATGAGCGGGGATACGTCCAGCATCAGAGAGCCGTCGCTTGATGAAGGCGCGTCCCCTGAGTTCGTGAGCGACCCGCAGGAGATGTGGATCGAGGAGTATGAACGTGAGGGCCGCAGGGTCAAGCCGAAGAAGGAGCCCGAGAAGCCGAGGCGCATACTGCGGTGGATAGTCCTGGCCGCCGTCGTTGTAGTGCTTGTGGTTTGGACTCTCATAAGCCCGTCTGTCATGCCGGCCACCGGGAGTACCTACACCTCGTCCGAACAGACGGCAAACCTCGGTACTGATTCGTTCACACAAGACATCAGGGTCGTAGCGAGCATCGTGAGCGCGGGCCCAACGACATGGGCGGTGTGCGTGTCCGGAGACCCCAATGCCACGGCGGACGAGGATGCAGTTTTCCAGGTCATGGTCGTCAAGATGTCCGAGGACAGCGGCGGTTTTTGGTTCATGGGGACGGACATATCCCTCAGGAATGTCTCGCTGTACCTGGACGATGACACCTTGGTCGGCTGGATGACGGAGAAGGAGGAGAAGTCCGATAGGTCCATCGGCGAGGTCCACGCGACGTTCCCGGACACGGGCGTGTACGACTGTTACGTGACCGTCAAGTTCTCCGTATACGAGGTGATGAGGATAGGCTTCCTGCCCGCCGACAAGATGTCGGTCACGTTCGACCTATCGGATACGATAATCGTCTCCGAGAGAGCTGAGGTCGGCCCGTCCTGAGACGCGGCCCAGCGGGCGGCGCGCCTGAGGCGATGCGGCATCTGATAAATAGCAGGACTGATATGCGAAGCATCGGCCATGTGCGAAATGGAGCTCATCATCGTCCGCCACGGGGAGACTGAGTGGAACCGCGAGCATGTGTTCCGTGGTAGACGGGACATAAGGCTGAGCCGTGCGGGCATCGCCCAGGCGGACGCCACGGCGAAGGTGCTGGAGGGGAGGGTCTTCGAGGCCATCTACACAAGCCCGCTCAAGCGCTCACTCGTAACGGCACGGAGGATCGCCAAACCGCACGAGATAGCCATCCGTGAGATTCCAGACCTGATCGACATCAGCTACGGCGCCTGGGAGGGTCTCTCCGAGGAGACGGTTAAGCGCGA
Organism: Thermoplasmata archaeon; assembly: GCA_041550275.1. Lineage (GTDB taxonomy): Archaea > Thermoplasmatota > Thermoplasmata > UBA10834 > UBA10834 > UBA10834. The sequence goes on from JBFEPA010000047.1 coordinate 1,781, forward strand.
GTATCCTGGGATGTACGAGAAATGGCTGGAGAACCCCGCAAAGGCGCGTTTCTCGAGCGGGGAAAACATGAAACGTGCCTGGAAGCGCGTGAACAGCGCGCTGAGGGAGATCATATGGACACACGGAACGGGGACGATAGTGATAGTCTCACACCGCATTCCTATCAAGATGATGACCGCGTATCTGCTCAATCAGAAGCGGAGTGCCATCGGCAGCATCAGGCACGATCCCTGCGCGATTTCCACCTTCAAGGTCAAGAATAAGGTTTCGGCGCCAGTGACTCTCAATGACTCGAGCCACCTAAGAGACCTGAACCTGGCACCGCCGGAAGACTTCTAGGCGTGGAAGAATGTCCTGAGGCAGTCGAGGTTCCTTATACGGATGCAGGCGGAGTCCGGGAAGACATCCCCCCGGTCTATCAGAATTCCGTTCATCCCCGCGCTGGTCGCTCCGACGATGTCCACAGCCGGCTTATCGCCGATGTAAATCGCCCTGGAAGCCGCGACCCCGGAGTCATCAAGGGCCGTCTCGAATATCTCCCTTTCCGGCTTTCTGTGGCCCACCTCGGACGAGATGATTATGGGGTCGAAGTACTTCTCAAGCTCGAGCCGCCGAAGCACCTTACGCGCAAGCTCGGTCGCGTTGGAGATGAGGCCGACCTTGATGTCCGTGTCGCCAAGTCGCTCGAGCAGGGGTCTCGCGTCGTCGAAGTCCTTCCAGTTGCCTTCGTCCATGATCATCTTGCCCATCGATTCGGACAAATCCTTGACAACCTTCTCAGCGCTGACATGGATGCCGAGCCTTGCGAGCACCATCCTGTCGTAGTCCAGCCAGAAAGGGCCTTCGTCAGAACCTTGGATAGCTGCGAACCGATTGTCGAGGCCTCTGTCGGCTTCCCTCAGAGCCATTCCTATCGCGCCGTCGGCGACCTCGTGCCCGTGGCCTCTCAGGACGTTCGCCCATACACGTTCCCTCGACACCGTCGTGTCGATTAGCGTTCCTCCGAGGTCGAAGAAGATCGCGTCCAGTTCCTCTGTCATCTTACCTCCCTTCATTCGATTGTGATTGTGTGACCGTGTTGCCTGGCGGACATGGATATGCGGACATGTGCCCGCCTCGCTCACCCGCTTATGAGGTCAGGGACGTCCGTCGGCAGCTTCGCCACGGCGACGCCTGCTGCCTCCAGGGCCTGGATCTTGCTGCTTGCGGTCCCTCTGCCCCTCGCGATGATCGCCCCTGCATGGCCCATGCGTTTGCCCGGAGGAGCGGTCCTGCCAGCTATGTACGCCACCACCGGCTTCGTGACCTCCGCCCTGATGAAGTCTGCTGCATCCTCCTCGGCCGTCCCACCTATCTCACCTACGAGAACGATCTTCTTTGTGTCTGGGTCTTCCTGAAACAGCTTCAGGACATCTACGAATCCCGTCCCTGGTATACGATCTCCTCCTATTCCGACGCAGGTCGACTGGCCTATTCCCCTCTCGCTCATAGCATTGACTATCTCGTATGTGAGGGTGCCCGACCTCGAGACAACTCCCACATCGCCCTTGCTGAATATCTTGTTCGGCAGTATCCCGATCTTCGCGATTCCAGGGCTCCCCAGCCCAGGGCAGTTGGGCCCTATCAAAGTCACGCCTCTCGCCCTGGCAACAGCGACGAACTGTATCGCATCGTGAACCGGTACATGCTCTGTCACCGCTACGACGGTGCTGATGCCAGCATCGACTGCCTCGAGGACAGCCGACTTCGTGAACGGGGCTGGCACGAATACACATGATGCGTTGGCCCCTGTTGTCGCGACAGCTTCGTCTACCGTGTCGAACACCGGCACTCCATGGACTTCCTGTCCTCCCTTGCCGGGAGTGACCCCTGCGACCACATTCGTCCCAAAGTCCATCATGGCCTTGGCGTGGTAGGTCCCCTGATATCCAGTGATGCCCTGAACGACGACCTTGGTCTCGTGGTTGACTATGACTGACATGTCTATCCCCTCAAGGATTCCTTCGCTGCGAGCTCCGCAGCCTCGCTAAGGCCCGATGCTGGTATCATTCCGGCGTTCCTGAGCATATCTCTAGCATCCTCCTCGTTCACTCCTTTTATCCTCGCGACTATTGGCGCGGGTATCCTCTTCTCTTCCATTGCCTCCAATAGTCCCTTGGCAACCGTGTCGCACTTGGTGATACCTCCGAAGATATTCACCAGTATGACCTTCGGCAGAGCCTCCTCCATCAGCAGCATGGCCTCCTTGACCTTCTCCGGATCGTCGGTTCCGCCGAGGTCGAGAAACACGCCCGCCTTCCCGTCGAACATGTTGAGACTGTCAAGGGTGGCCATCGTCAGTCCAGCGCCGTTCGCAATGACACCGATGTCGCCGTCCAGCTGCACGAAGGCGATGTCCAGCTTCTTCGCCTTCTCTTCGAGCGCTGTGAGGTCCTCCTTGAGCTTCGAGTACTCGTCATGCCTGAAGAGCGAATCCGAGTCTATGGTGACCTTTGCGTCGCCCGCAATCACATCCCCACCCTTGGTCACTACGAGGGGGTTTATCTCCGCCAGCTCGGCGTCCTCCCCTATGACGAGCTCGTACAGGTGTCCACACAGCGCCGCCATCTGCTTGGCCTGCTCCCCTTCGAGCCCCACGAACGACGCGATCCGCCTGCCGATGTACTGCTGATATCCTATCAGCGGGTCGACAGGGGCCATAATCATCTTCTCCTCAGGGACGGACTCGATTTCCATCCCACCCTCGGACGACGCCATGAACAGAATCGACCTTCTGCTACGGTCAACTGCCAGTCCGAGGTAGATCTCCTTGGCCACATCGATGCGTTCCTCCAGCAGGACCTCCTTCGTCGTGTACCCACGTATGTCCATGCCCAGTATGGAGGCGGCCAATCTGCGCGCCTCCTCGACGGTGTCTGCTGGTTTTATCCCTCCTGCCTTTCCCCTGCCGCCGATGAGGACCTGCGCCTTCACCATCACCGGGCCTGAAATCTGCGTTATCTGGTCCGGCGACGATACGACGGCTCCATCAGGGACAGGGATACCATATCTCCTCATCAGCTCCTTGGCCTTGTATTCCAAGAGTTTCATTAGCCTGCGCCTTCCTTCTTTCTCCTCGCCGCACGAAGCGGGCACATACGTATTTATTCGTTGTCTATGGACAACAATACAGGTCTCTTCTCCATATTCGGCCATGGTGATGATATCGAAAGCCTTATCACAAGACCCAGCAATCAGCTACTGCGATGGAAAAGGATGTCAAGATTGAAACGCTAGCCGTCATGTCACTGCTGGTCTTCATCACGCTCGCGGTGACGGCATTTGTCATCCCCTTCGAGGACGACTTCACGCGCCTGTTCTTCGTCGGCCTCGCAGCGGCCCTCGCATCGATTAACATCGCGGGATTCTTCATGATATGGCGCTCGTCCCCGACGATTATAGACGAGATATTCCTGATGACGCCCACGGGGATGCTTCTGAAGCACTACACACGGAGACTGAGGCCCGACCAGGACGAGAACATAATGGCCGGTATGCTCACAGCCGTTCAGAACTTCATCAAGGAGAGCTTTGACGAGCGCGGCGGGCGACTCAAGGAGATACGGTTCGACAACTACGACATCCTCATCTCGCACTCCAAGAACGTCGTCGTCGCGGCCATCATATCTACTAAGAAGCCCGAGAGGCTCAGGGAACAGCTAAGGCAGGTCACGGACGAGCTGGAGGAGCGTTTCGGGGAGACGCTGACAGAGTGGTCTGGCGACAAGGCTGAGATCGGGGACGTGGACCATGTCATGAAGCAGCTGATCAGCGGCAAATACCGCAAGTGACCCAGTGCAGTGCTAGACGGTGCCCGACGTTGGCAGTAAAAGGTTTTAATCTGTCTAGCACCTATTTCGCTCGAGATGGAGCTCCGAGAGATACTGAAGAAGGTCGTCCTGCTTGGGGACGGTGGCGTCGGCAAGACGTCTCTCATCGCAAGGTACGTGGTTGACAAGTTCGATGACAAGTACATCGCCACCATAGGTACCAAGGTCTCCAGGAAGGACATCCAGATAATCAAGCCCAACCTGATAATCAACCTGCGCATGATGATATGGGACATCCTGGGGCAGAAGGAGTACTCCAAGATACGTTCCGCGAGCCTCAGCGGCGCTCAGGGGCTCATCCTTGTGGGCGACCTATCCCGCGAGGAGACCGTCAGCAGCCTCACAGAGTTCTGGCTCAAGGAGGCGGAGGCCGTGATAGGTCAGATGCCAACGGTGCTTGTGGGCAACAAGGCGGACCTCGCTGACAAGGCGAACATGTCCGCTACGGTGCTGGAGTCAGAAGGACAGCGTCGGGGTTATCCCACATACATCGCAAGCGCGAAGACTGGGGAGAACGTCGAGAGTATCTTCGCGACATTGGGCGAGCTGATGGTGGCAGATATATCGGTCCCCACGACGGCTGATTCCGAGGGTCCGAAGTCGCTCGCAGAGGTCGTCGACTTCATCGTTCAGGATTTCTGCGCTCAGTATGGCGACCTCGAGAAGGCCATGCTCATCGTGCAGCACCAGCTTCAAGAGGCAGGCGTGGACATCCGAAAGCCTCACCGGGACGCCGTCCTTGCTGCCATTGAGGGGCTGGCTAAGGCGGAGGAGCTCTCGCTCTCGAAGACCGTCTCCATGGTAAATTTCGATGAGCGCAAGAAGATGGTGATCATGGCCAAGAACTGAGCTCGGATGACACGACGCAAGTCATCATCGTCGCTATGGTACGGTCCGATTGTTGATGGGCTAAAGCTTTAAAAGGCCGGTGTCATCCCGTTCACGGAATGAAGGTCCACTATATCGCTGGGGTGGCCTATGACAGCAACGTATACCTCCTGGAGGACAACGACCCAATCGTCGTTGACACGGGGACTGGTATGAGCACGGACTCAACCTTGGCGGAGATAGCACGGTTGGTGCCGCTCACGAACGTCAAGCGAATCGTGCTCACTCACTCGCACTACGACCACATCGGCGGGGCGGAGGCGATGTGCAGGGCCACAGGGGCGAAGCTGTACCTTCACGAAGCAGAAGCAGGGCCTATCATGGATGGAGATATGTCGTTGACTGCCAGTGGTATGTTCGGGGAGACCGTGGGAGATCTTGACGTCGTCCCTTTGACGGAGGGGCAGGAGCTGAGATGCGGTTCATCGTCGCTCGAAGTGCTGCATACCCCCGGTCACTCGCCTGGCAGCATAACCCTATTCGATAGAGAGTCGCGCTTGGCCATTGTGGGGGACACGGTCTTCTGCGACGGCGGCGTCGGCAGATGGGACCTGCCCGGCGGGAACCTTGGCAAGCTGAAGTCTTCAATCAGACGCTTAGGAACGCTTGGACTGAAGAGCATGTATCCGGGCCATGGGTCGTATGCGGATGGAGACGCTGAGCATCACCTGCGGCTATCGGCTGAGTACTTGGAAGGGGCATACTGATGAAAGTGGTCAAGTGTGCGGACAACAAGGGCGTGTGCAGGAACTGCAGTCTGTCGGATGAGGAGCTGGACGAGATAGTGTCCGTTCTGAAGGAGGGTGAGCTCATCGTCTATCCCACCGATACCCTCTACGGCATCGGGGCCGACCCATTCAACGAGAGTTCGGTGAAGAAGGTCTTCCTCGCGAAGAGCCGACCGTTCGACATGCCATTGTCGATTGCCGTTAGCAACGAGAAGATGATGGAGAGCGTTGCCGTCCTGAATGACAACGCTCGCAAGCTGATACGCGCGTTCCTTCCAGGAGCATTGACGATAATGCTCACGAGAAAGCCTAGCATCCCTGACATTCTGACTTCCGGCGCGAATCAGGTCGGGATACGCATACCGGACCATCCGCTGGCAATAAGGATAATCGACAGATTCGGCCCGATAACGTCGACGAGCGCCAACCTGCACTCTCACAAGGACCCAGTGGACTCAAGATTGCCTTTGAAGGACCTCAAGGACACGGTGAAGATATGCATCGATTGCGGCAAGACGACCAAGGCGGAGCCGTCAACGATTGTAGACGTCTCCGATGGCACCGTTGAAATGATCAGGAAGGGTGCCATCTCTCAGGAGGAGATTGAGAACGCAATCGCTCGCTGACGATGTCCAGGACAAGCTGGTCCGTGCAGGAAAGATAACAGCTGAGGCCCGTAATCTGGCCGTCGAGAGCGTGAGGGTGGGAGGCAGCGCACTTGAACTCGCCGAATCGGTTGAGGCTTTCATCAGGTCGAATGGGGCAGAATGCGCTTTCCCTATCAACATCGGCGTGAACGAGGTCGCCGCGCATTACACTCCTTCCAAGGAGACAGACATCACCTTCAGAACAGGCGACATCGTCAAGATCGACCTTGGGGCACATGTGGATGGCTACCCAGGAGACACGGCGGCGACCGTGGAAGTAGGCACGCGAAACCACGCGGCGATGATTGAGGCGGCGGAGTCGGCGCTCGAGATGTGCATCGAGATGGTCTCTCCTGGAACAACGGTTTCAGCTATGGGCGGGGTTATAGAAAGGGCGATAGCTGGAGCCGGATTCAAGCCCATACAGAACCTGACAGGACACAGCATGGAGAGGTTCAACCTGCACGCAGGCCTGAGCATCCCGAACGTGAAGAACTGGGACAGGTCTTCGATACGAGAAGGGATGGTGTTGGCAATCGAACCTTTCTCGACAACTGGCAAAGGCAAAGTGGATGGTGGCCCAAAGGGCGGGATCTACAGACTTATGCGTGACAGGAAGTCTCCGCCGGAGATAACCACCCTGTTCTCGAGGATTCAGTCCTCATTTGGTGGGTTCCCGTTCGCCGGAAGATGGTGCGATGACCTACATCCTCAGGCGTCCTCTCTTCTCCCCAAGATGGTGCGGATGGGGATGGCCATGTGCTATCCGATTCTGATAGAATCTGGCAAGGGGCCTGTCGCTCAGGCAGAGCACTCAGTCCTTGTCAACGACAACGGTTGCGTTGTCTTGACTCGATAGTCAACTGGAATTTGATAGGCTGTGTTAACTCCACGGCTTATCGTCGAGAGATTCTCTGAGGAATAGGCGACTCTCCATTCTGAGAAGAAACAGAAATAGGATGGGTGGAGAGGCATTACGAACACCTCTTTTGTGAAAAAGTTGTGGGTGGTTCGAAATTCTGGAGGAAATGGCGAGGTGTGTTGGTGATGCCTCTCCATGTTGGAGATTGGCAGACGATGCCCTGTCTACCAGAACTCTCATCTGTTGCGCCGTATTTAATTCTTTTTGGTGCGACACTATATTCGTCCGTTTCATACGTAATGTCAGTTACTTATAGCGCAGACACCAGCGATGGCTGGCGGAGTCGCGTGTCAATCTCGAAGATCAATCGGATGATAGCGGTGGCGCGCGAAGAAGCCTGTCAATCGTTCAGTTTCTCATTACGAATCTTTATTATCTCTACATTGTTTTCTGCGATTCACGCGAGGGTAGCCAAGCTCGGTCAAAGGCGACAGACTCAAGATCTGTTCTCGCAGGAGTCCCCCGGTTCAAATCCGGGCCCTCGCACATTTTAATATGCCAACATGAATCAATATTTGGATATAGTCACGGCGCATAGACTATCTTGGCTGCTTGCTGATGAATGGTCATGTCTGAAGGAGGAGTCTCCACAGGGGAGATAGGACGATATCGACGTCACCAATCTCCATGGATCCTTCCTTGTCCTTAGTGACGAGGAAAGCTTTGTCGCAGCCATGCACATCGCAGAATCTCGCGAGTCCCTTGGCGTCCGATCTGTAAATGCTGGTTTGATACTTCAGCTCGATTGGAATTGGAGTCCGTTTCGACGGCAGCACAATGTCAACCTCGTTCCCCTGCGGATCTCTCCAGAAGAAGACTTGTGAATTTCTAGAGAGATGGTTGTATGCGGCTGTTTCAGCCAACCTGCCAAGTTCCTGACTCCCGGTCGTCTCATCAAACCCGAGGAGGGCGCTGATCAACCCGGTGTCCGTCAGATACGCCCGTTTGGAAGACCGAGCCTGTTTGACCATGCTCTTGGTGTAGTTGTAGCAGGTCGAGAAGAGCATCGCTCGCTCCAGGATCGATAAGTACTTCGAGGCCGTCTGGGCCTTCATGCCGATGTCCGGCGCG
>JBFEPA010000048.1:0-9826 GCA_041550275.1 Thermoplasmata archaeon
GACATGGTGATACTGGCCAGGACGATTCAGGACTGGGACAAGGTCGAGACCCCTATGGGATCTGAATACGTGGTTGGGATGGAGCGTGAACTCACGAAATTCGGCGTTGCTGTGCTGCCCGTGGACAGCAGGGTGCTAGGACCTCACTGATAGGCAGCATCTGCGACGGGCAATGGCGGCGTTCAAGACCAGTGCTTCACGCTGGACTTCAGTATGTCCAACCCGTTCAGCTCGCCGACGAGCACATTGTTGTCGTCGACGATCGGAAGATCGTTCAGGTGATTCTCCACCATGAGCCGTGTCACATTGACCAGCATCTCGTCCTGGAGCACTCTGATGGGCTTGTTCATGACCTCAGTCACCTTGTCGTTCTTGATCTCAGCGAACCATCTCAGCAAGGAAGTCATACCCGGCTTCCGGACGCCGAGCGTGTAGCCCGCGTATCTCAACAGCGTCTCAAGGGTGATAGTGCCCCTGAGTTTGCCCTCATTGTCCACGACATAGACCTTCCTGGTCTCACTGTCTTCAATCATTGAGACGACGGCGTCGCGAAGACACGCGTCTATGCTGACCGTTGCAGGCTTCGTCGTCTTCTTGATCTCTTCGATTACATCCGCGACCCGGATGTCGCTTATCGGCTTGTCATCCGCCATTCCATCTCCTCCTCGTTGAAAGGCCGAGGTATCGAACTGGTCCTCAGCCCTCCTTCTTGAGATATACCACCCTCTGCGGGAACGGTATCTCTATGTCCGCCTCATTGAGCCTGCGGTAGATATCCTCCACCAGCTTGTCCCTAGCGGCAATGCGCTTTCCCCTATCGTTTATCCAGAGGATCACCTTGAATATGAGCGCCGAATCTGCCATCTCGTCGAATATGATTATCGGCTGCTTGTTCTCGTCGTCGAGTAGGGAGTACTGGTTGTCCTTGATAGCCGTCATGATGGTCTCCCTGACCTTTGTCGGATCGGACCCATAGGCGACCCCGACATTGACGTTCACCCTTCCCGGGTCTGACACATTGCTCATCCGGACCATCTTGTCGTTGACGAGTCTGTTGTTCGGGAGCGACACGATGGATGCATCAGTGAACCTGTACAGTCGGGTCGTCCTCATACCGATACGTCTGACCTCACACCAGTCTCCATCGCTGAGGATGACCGTGTCGCCTTCCGCGAACGGCCTGTCGAGCAGGAGGAATATGCCGCTGAAGAAGTTGGAGATCGTCTCCTGGGCCGCGAAGGCGAGGACCATTGATATGACGACACCTCCAGCCACAAACATCGTCAGGTCCACATTCAGCGCGCCAAGGGCGTAACCAAGCGCGGCGAACCCTATCACCACAACTCCCAGCTTCTCGACGACCGGAATCAGGACATCATCGATCTTGCTGGCAGTCTTTTTGGCGACAATCTTGCCGTAGTAAACGAGTATCTTCTTGAACAGCTTGTAGGCGAGGTAGAATATGATCAGTACAACGATCACACCATATAGCGACATGATCGACTCCCGCAGGTCCATCGGTATATGCATGTGAAGCGCGTCAAGGGAGTGCACGACACCGTAGGCAAACACCAGTATCAGGACAGGAGTCCTGATTATCCCAAGCACGATGTCGTCCAGCATAGATGCGGTCTTTCTGGTGAGGGCCCATCCGACTCCGTCCATCGTATATGCGATTCCATAGGCTATCGCGAGCCATATCACGATATCGAGAAGGAATACTCCCCATTCGTTGTCGAGCGGAGACGGCAATGGGTTATTGAATTGTAGGAAAGTGCCTCCCAGGACCTTGTTTGCACTAGCAAACGGTCCGACGATTGTCGTGTCCGCTTCCACATTGATGATCTGGACAAGGTAGTCGCCATGATAGACTGCGTAACTAACGCTCAGATTGGACTCGATCGATCCGGATTCAAGAGGAGCTGTCACAGTGATTGCGACAGTCCCGAGCTCATCTGACAGTAGGACCAGCTCAGACTCATTCACCGAGAAAGACCAGCCCTTCCCTTGGATTGACGCCTCTACTACGACGCGCAGTTCCGCCCCAGAATCGACGTTCATTATGGTCCAGTTGTAGGTTGCCGCTGAGCCTGCTCGTACCTCCTTTGAGTAGTCGTCAACGGACAGGACCTGGATGAATTCCGTTTGCAATGCGCTTCCGTTGTTGGCCGAGAGCAGGACCACAAGCAATAGGCCGGCCCCCATCATTGCGACAAGGGCAGTACTGACACACTTCGTGAATGGCCTCAAATCACTCACCATCTGACGCTGTACGCGATAGGAGAACATTTGCCTCTGACTTAACGCTTTTGGCCTTTCTCCGAGTCAGTACGCCTATATGAGGCATGTAAGAAAGACCCTCCGACCGAAGGGAATAAAGTGAAGCCTTGCCCATCATGGGTTGACTGTACAGACCAAAGGTATCCTTATGGAATTCGATGTGCGCGAACTCATCAATAAGCGGGTGCGCGAACCGTTCTTCAGCCGAAAGAACACCGTTTTTCTCAGCGTCCTTGATGGGCGGTTCGTCGTCGTGAAGATGTTCGCCGACGGTGGCTCTGGTCTTGCTGCCTCAGAGGAGGCCATCATAGAACGGTGCATCGAGAAAGGAGTTTCCGTCCCAGGCCTTGTCGGGCGCAGTGGAGATGTCTTGGTGCTGGAGTTCGTCGAGGGAGAGACACTGGCCGATACACTCGACGGCATATGGCTCGTGGAGCAGTCATCGGAAGAGGAGGGCAGCTCTCTAGGTGCGTGGCTCGCGGCGTTCCACGCCGCATTCGACAACACCACGCGGAGAGGAGACGCCATCACACGGAATTTCATCATGGGTCCGAAGGGAATCACGGGAATAGATTTCGAGGAATCGTCTGATTCCGATGTCGTTGATGACCTTGGCGAGATATGTTCGAGCGTGATGAGCATGCACCCAATGTTTACAGATGAGAAGATACGGTTCTGCAGGGCTGTCGCAGACTATTATTTCACGGCTACTGGTGAAGGGCGGTCTAAGGATGTTGGACAGGCCACGTCGAGGGCATTGAGACGTTATGCGCCTTACAGGGAGGACGGCGACCTACTGCGCCAGAAGGCCGATGAAATCGACAAGAAGGGCCTCTGGTAGTCAGAATATTGAGGCTGGCCAGTTCTGACACCCGTCAATCATCAATAGGGTTATCACCATTGCGCCAGTTGACAGCATCAGGGCGATATCCCAGCGTGTAAGATACCTGGGATGGAGGAGCGTTCGTCTCTTGTTCGCTCCGAAGCCTCGTCCAGTCATGGAAGCAGCAAGGGAGTTTACTTTGAACATCGCAAGGAAGAACATGGGGAGGACAGTGTATTTCGCAGAGCGTATCAGGCCTTTGACGCTTCTGTCAAGTTTCAGCCCTCGGACCACTTGCGCCTCCTTCACAGAGCCAAGCTCGAGCTCGAATATCGGCACGAATCGCATCGCCAGAGCGGGCAGGTAGGCGTACCGGTAGGGTACTCTTGCGCATATCAGGGCCGCAGAGAACTCCGAAGGCCTGGTGGTTGCGACGAATATCCATGACATCATTATGAGGCTAAGGAACTTGCCTGCAATTGCGATCCCCGAGTTCACACCACCCTCCGTGACTGATATCGACCACAGAGACGCTATCGTGTCTCCGGAGTGGTTGAACAGTATCTGCGCGATGAAGATCGCAAGTGCGAATCCGATCACGCCTTTCGTGAACCGCCCCTTGGTGCCCGACCATTGCTTCGCAGCAAGGACAGATGCAACTATGAGCAGCATCGTCAACGGCGAAGTCGTCAGAAGCACGAAGACAGAGATCGTAACGAGCACCACGAGCTTCGTTACGGGGTTTAGTCCGATGGCGAGGCGCTTCTCGTCACTGGTCATGCGCAGTCGTCCCTCCGAAGGCTCCTCCACACAGCTTCAGGGATGGATTCGGTTGGCCCTGAGACGACGACCCGCCCCTCGTGGAGCACTACGGTGTCAGTGCAGAAGTGCCTGGCGAAGTCCTCGTCATGTGTGACCACCACCAGCGTCTTGCCGCTTCCGTGGATATCGGTTACCAGGGACACGATGCGGTCGACGTTACTCTGATCCTGGCCGGCGAACGGCTCGTCTAGCAATAGCAGGCGGGGTCCGTGGGAGTACGCCGAGACGATGTTCACCCGCCTCTTCTGGCCGAAGCTCAGACAGTGAGGGTGCACAAACCGTTTCAGCCCCTCCCTCTCCTCGAATCCAGCCACCGCCTCCGAGGCGGTCTGCTCGGACGTGTGGAAGTTGCGCGTAGCGAATAGTATTTCCTTCTCGACGGTGTCCTCAAACATCTGATGGTTCGGGTTCTGGAACACAAGGCCCACATCCCTTCCGATGGTCCACGCGTCGACAGGGCTGTCGGGGGACAGTCGGTGGCCACAGACAGATATCTCCCCGCTCTGCACCTTCTGGAGGCCCGTCAGGTGGCGCAGTATGGTCGTCTTCCCAGACCCGTTTTCTCCCATCAAGGCAACCACGGAGTTATCCAGGATGTCGAGGTTCACATCCTCCAGTATAGGCAAGCCCTCTATCTCGAGCGACAGGCCTCTGATCGATATAGCGGAAGAGGTGCCCGAACGGATCGGCCTATTGTATGACAGAGCCGCCTTGGCGGAATCCCGCGCAGCTGCGAATCCATCGTCTCCTTTGACTGAGTTCGTTTTAAGGACTCCCTCCTCCATCACGATCAGTCGATCCGCCATTTCAATGAAGTCCTTGACCCTGTGTTCCACGACCACGACGGTTATGTCGGTGCGTTCCTTCATGGACCTGACTGCGCTGACGACCTGGCCGACTGACCTATGGTCGAGGCTCGCAGTCGGCTCGTCGAGGATGAGTATCTTCGGTTCTACCGCTAGCATCGAGGCAATCGCCACTTTCTGCTTCTCCCCTCCTGAGAGTGTCGAGAGCCTCCTTTCAAGGAGGTGATGTGCATTGACGCTTCGCAGAGCGGTGCCCACAGATTCCCTTATCTTGGCTGGGGGGAGTCTGAAGTTCTCTGGTCCGAACGCCACCTCCTCCTCGACGGTCTCGGTGCAGAACTGCGTTTCTGGATCTTGCTGGACCATGCACGCAACTCCCGCAACCGCCTCTGGACTGCGGTGTTCGACCCCATCGAGCAGTATCGTTCCTGTGCACTCCGCAGGAGTCATATGAGGTATGAACCCGCAGACGGCCTGCATCGCGGTAGACTTGCCGGACGCGCTCGGCCCCGCGATCAGCACGAACTCTCCGCGGGGGATTTCCACCGAGAGCTCGGATACTGCGGGTTTCGACCTGCCTCTGTATCGCACAGAGAGCCTTCGGATTTCTAACATCTACCTCACTTCGATCTCAATGACCTGCCGTACCCAGTACGCCCCATCGTAATCCGCCGCAATCAATCGAAATTCCTTTTCCTCCTGTATGAGTATGAGCCTGTCGTCGGCCATCACGTCCTCGAACGCAAACTCGACGTAGTAACCATCGCTCGCTCTGACGATGACCTGTGTAGCATCTTCGGCGGGGACGGCATCAGCCAGTATGAGATTGAGCGGCACACCGGTGTAGTTTCTGGGCGACACATATGTGACCGAGCCTATGAGCTCAGCGTTTATTGTTACCTCAACAGCCGAATAGTCGCCGTACGAGAAGTCAAACGGCTCTTCAACCGCCCCCTGGATCGCGACGGTGCTTCCGCCTGGAAGAACGAATATGAACATGAAGTAGTACACGGCCCCGATGCTGAACACCGTGAGGAAGCCTGCCAGGACGGACAGCGAGACCATCCGCCGCCTTTTCGCCTTCCTGCTCCTGATCCATTCACCTTGGTCTCCACCTGCTCCATCGACGAGGTACTCCTTCCGTCCCACGAGCATGCCGGCCTGCTCGAGCGCGTCCAGCATCTCAATCGCCAGCCATCCACCAAAGATCATGCCAGAGGCGCCAGCCAACATGCATATCATGACTATGAGCATAATCGGCACGCCGGAGAAGAAGAACACCTGGAAGACGATCACGTTGACGGCTGACGAGAAAGCTCCTGCAATGGCATAGGTTGCGTAATCCCTCTTCTCCTTCGACTTGTCACTGAATAGGAAGATATCCGCCGTGACCCCCTGCATCAATGAGACCGCAACGATAACTATTCCATGTGTGCTACCGGTGAAGAGCTCTACGAGGCCTTTGACGAGCCCCGTAACGGTTCCTGCCCCCTTCCTCTTCGTTATACCTATAGCGAGTATTATCCATAGTACGTGCAGGCCAGCCATGAACTGTCCGGCCCCGAACGGCACACCGATCATGTGGTTGATGAGGTTCCCCAGATAGCCCACATATGTCGAGAGCACGCCACCGAGGGCCGAGAGCAGGGCTATCGTCACAAGGTCCTTCGTCGAGAGCCATTCGCGTAGCTTCACGGGCAAGGAATCACCTGGATCGATGCGGTGTTCTTCACCCAGCGCGCGCCAGCTGACGGGTAGACAGAGTATCCTTGGCCGTCATACGAGGTCGCTTCGCAATCCGAGTTGTCGTACAGCCCGTCAGAGGGAATCATCACCAGCTTCGGACCATCCTCCCAGATGGGGACGGATTCTTCGTCGACGCACAGAGCCAGTACGATGAGGCCTTGAAGGTCGAGCCAGGTCGCGTTAGGGTATATGTTGAGATATCCGAAGTCTTGGGTGTATCCGTCAGAGGCGGTGACCCTCACAGTGTCACCCTCTTGCATTCCACCGACCAGGTCAACCAGGTTCCCGATGGAAACACCGGAGTACAAGCCCTCGCCGCCGATGTTTCCATAATAGTTCTCGAAGGACGAGAAGCCGCTTTCGATGTCCATTGCGAACAGTTCCTCGTACGTCAAGTTCAATGACACCCCGTAAGTTCCTGTCAGTGTGACGAACAACGGAACGGTTGTGTTCACCTCGATATCGCACATGTCGTACGACATGCTTCCTGAGCTGTCGACGGTGACATTGACAAAATGGTAAGTTCCATTCACGAGGTTTGCTCCGGCTCCTCCGGTTATAATGAAGTCGGTATTGCCGATCACCGTGTAGTCGAACGCATGAATGTGGCCAGTGAACACGGCGTCGATATTGTCGGACTCCGCGAAGTCGAGCATTCTCTGGCATGACTCCGGGAACAGGGTGTGGTTGTTACCGAAAGGGTCGTAGCAGGGGGCGTGTGTTACAACCACCTTCTTCTCCGCTCCAAGGAACGCGTCACGCAACCATTCTACCTGGTCTGAGGTTATGTTGAGGTACGACGAGTCGACGATGGCGTATGTTACGTCGTTGTAGGTGAACGAATACTCCGTCGGCCCCAGTCTAGATGTATATTCGTCAGGCCCTCCCATCTTGACATCGTGGTTGCCTATGGCTGTGTACACCGGAACTCTTGATGCGTTCAAAGCTTCCTGGAACGGGACGAATTCACTCGGCCTGCCAGAGGGGGTGAGGTCGCCGCAGATTATGGCAAAATCGCACCCGTCCAACCTCTTGAGTATACTCGCGAGGATGTCGTTGCGTCCCTGGCTGTCCCCCATCAAGGCGAATCTGAACCCACCGTTCCTGACAGGTGGTGTGACCTTGACAGTACCTTCCGCTCCGAGCGCGGGAATCCTGATGGTCGTGTTGTCTTCGAACACAGCGCTCTCTGCACCGGTTATGACTGAGCCGGAGACACAATTGTGGATCCAGATCTCTCCATCGTAGCCTTGCAGCTTGATCTCAAGCTCGGGCTGATAGCACCATATCATGAGTGATTCATCCGACTGGCTAGTTATGATTCCGCCCGCAACGGACGGAGAGCCCGAAGATGGGAATACGCCCAGCCAATAGGCTGCCAGCGCGCTTCCTGCGGCCACCATTGAGACTACTGCCAGAGCAGCTACGAGCCTCTTGTTCATATCCTCACTCGGGAAGGTCGACGAGCTCTATCTCCGTTACCGCTTTCACCTTCATGTCCCCCGGTATTTCCTCTCCATCGATCTCGCCGACCAGTTTCAGAGGATAGTCGTCGCCCGTCAGGTACTCACCATCGAACATCAACGCGATTATGAGGTCATCATTGTGGGCGATGTCCTCTATGGAGAACACGTGGTAGTAGTCAGCTGCACTGACGTTGACCGAGTATCCCATCTCGGCGAGTGTGTCGTTGAATATCCAGTGCCCTTCATAACCGCCATCGACCATCCCAATCAGGACCCAGAGAGGTATGCCAGCATAGCTGTGCTCGATGAGGTCCTCCGTGTAATTGTAGTAGCTCACATGCAGTCCCTCATCGCAGTTGAACAGCGATATCATGTTCCACTCCGTCAAGACTTCTTCAGTCAAACCAGAGAGAGTGAGGTTCCATGCAGGCTCATCGACGAACCCCTCCAAGGCAATGCTGGCTATCATCTTGACCTTCTGCGTCCCTGAAAGGTCGTTCCCAACGATTCTCAAAGGCCAGTCGCCCTCCTCAAGCACCTCACCGTTGAGTTTGTAAGCTACGATGATGCTATCGTTTCTTGCGACCTTGTCTGAGGTGAAGTTGGCCCAGTATCCGTCCGATGCGGTCACATTGACCAGGTAGCCAGCCTCGGCTAGCGCGTCGTTGAACATGTAATGGCCATCTTCAAAATCCCCGCCATCGACCGCGGAGATCAACACCCAGAGAGGCACTCCCTCGAACGAGTAGTCAACCTCATCCTTGGTGTAATTGTAGTAGGTGGTGTGATAGTAGCACGAGGCAAGCGATTCGAAAGTCTGCCTGTCCAGGTCCATCTCCTCAACTCCGCTGAGATGCACTGTCCAGTCCTCGACGTACTCTCCAATGTTGATAGTCTTAACCATCTTCGCCCAGAAATGTCCGTCAGTGATTGGCATCTCAGTCTCGTCGACAATCACGATTCTGAGGTCATCGACGGGCATCTCCTCGCCGTCCTCAATGAACGCGAGCATGAGTGTCAAGTCGGCAGGTCCGAGAAGAGCGCCATCCATGTTGTAGGTCGGAAAAGTTCCATTCTCCACCTGGCCAGAGTTGTATGTCATTTCATATCCATCATGAGCGACCACAGTCATGCTGTAGTTGTCGCTGTCGTAGACGAGGTCCACGATGTCTTTCAGCGGGACTCCGGTATATTCATGGGGTCCGACTATTGTGCCCGTTGACTTCATCAAGTATCCTGAACCCGTATACGAGGACATCTCCTCGAGCTGAGCGATTGACAGTCCGGCTGACGTGTCGCCATTCACAGTCACTACAGTGTCATCGTCCCCATCATCGCCATCATCTGAGTCGCTCTGCTGCAAGATCATGTACCCAATCGGTATCGCAACAAGGAGTGCTGCGATGACGATGAGTGCGACAATCTTCTTCGTTCCCATGGTTGCTGCTATCTTCCCAGGTTCAGGGCTTCCAGCAGCCCCCTCCTGAGCGCTGTTAGGAGCGTTGTCTGAATCTTCAGCCGACATGATTCTCCTCTCGTTATGCTTGACTAAGCATATCGCGGAAGGAATGGCGATATAAATAGCTAACGAAGGCTGACGCGATGCTGAAATCTCATCAGTTCACCAGCATAGCCAGTGCTATCTTGGTGTCCTGATGCCGGAGCTCATGTCTGGAGTATTTCCTCGTAGACGGGTATTTCCTTCTCCGGGAGGTGTTCGCAGAACCTCACGGGGTCTATGATTTCTGGAGGCTTCACACCTGTGGCGACGATCTCGCCCCTTGCGATCATCTCGACCGCTACAGCGACAGGGCATCCCGTTTGATAGGCAGTAGCGTGTATTCCGCACAGTTCATGAGCCCTCTCGTGTGTGATGTGAGTCC
>JBFEPA010000049.1:0-9775 GCA_041550275.1 Thermoplasmata archaeon
TATGCAGCTCGGGACGTGCTGGTAATCGTCTGGGTCATACGGTGGGCGCTCGTCGCTCTCCACCAGGTCCCTGAACTCCCAATTCCTCAGGTGCGAGTACTGCGGGAGATAGCGCACGTCCTGGATGTATGGCAAGATCCATCCACCGTCATGGCGCTGGATTGACAGAAGCCACCTGGCAATCTTACGTGTTCTCGGGTCTTCGCCCATGCCGAACTGCAGCAGGTCTCTTAGCGCGAAACCGTTGCAGTTGGGTGCGGCATACGCAGCGGTTTCTGGGCCTGGGATGTAACCCTCCTTCGTCTGCCATTGGAGGATCCACTCCAGGGCCGCCTGGACATTTCCCTCGGTCCTCAACGTGTCGTAGTCTCCCAGTGTGTACAGGTTCCTGAGGATAGTGCTGTAGGTCCATCCCACAGGCTGACCAGGTCCTCTCTGCTCGTCCAATAGTCTCTGCTTGGGAATCGGCCATGTCCCGTCGCTCCTCAGAGAGGCGAGCAGTCGCAGACGAGGAGGGTATGTGCGGCACTCGGCGGCGGCCTGTTGCACCAAAGGGTCGTTCAATGGCTTTCTCATCACGTCGAACAACAACCAGAATCGCACAGGTGGAAGAGCGATCTGGTTGAGCTTCCTGGAGGATTCCTCGATGATGTTTCGTATCTCGGACAACATGTGAGTTGCTTCTGAAAGGGGCTCTTCGGAAATCACACTTTCGATTGAGGAAACGACGAGTGATGCGTCGGTCCGTATAGGGCAGAGCCTTTCATGACGCTAATATACGATGTACGTCATTGTCTTGCTGGCCTCGAGGGTGATTCGAGGGGGGAATTCCAGTGAGAACAACATTGAGAGTCTGTCTTTGTGCTGCGATTATGGTGTGCTTGCTTGTAACTAGCACTGCATCCAGAGATAGCTTGGGAGCTGAGCCCGCCGTTGGCTGGGGCACCGCGATGCTAGTTGAGATCTCTGTGAGAGATGTTGAAGGTCCTCAGGTAGCCGTCGACAGCACCGGCAATGCGATAGCGGTGTGGGTGCAACACGACGGTGTTCGGGAGAGTGTCTATTCGAACCGATACGAGGTCGGGAGAGGCTGGTGGGCTGCTACGCTGATCGAGACTGGAGACGCAGGAAATGCCCAACGTCCACAGGTAGCCGTTGACAGCTCCGGCAATGCGATAGCGGTGTGGGACCAATTCGACGGCTTTCGGAGCAACGTCTACTCGAACCGATATGTGGTCGGCACGGGTTGGGGCGAAGCGCAGCTCGTCGAGACCGATGACTTGGAAGTCGCGCGTTATCCTCAAGTAGCCGTTGACGGATCAGGGAATGCGATTGCCGTCTGGGTGCAGACGGATTTTGCTTCCAGCAGTGTCTGGTCGAACCGATATGTCGTGGGGATGGGCTGGGGCGAAGCGGAGCTGATCGAAACCCAAGAAGTGGGATTTGTCGAAGGTCCCCAAGTCGCAGTCGATGAAGCGGGCAATGCAATAGCGGTCTGGTATCAAGAAGATGGTACTCACTGGGACGTTTGGTCGAACCGATATGAGGTTGGTATCGGCTGGGGTGGAGCGCAGCTGATTGAGACCGAAGATGCGGGAAACGCTGATCGTCCTCGGGTGGCGGTCGACAATTCGGGAAACGCAATCGCAGTCTGGTCTCAGTCTGACGGCACTCACTGGAACATCTGTTCGAACCGATATGTGGCCGGTACAGGCTGGGGTGAGGCACAGCCTATCGAAACTGACGACGACGCTGCTTTTCTCGCGTGCGTTGCTGTCGACAAATCTGGCAATGCCACTGCCGTATGGGTGCAGCACGACGGTACTCGGAGCAACATCCATTCCAACCGATATGTCGTAGGAACGGGTTGGGGCGAAGCGCAGCTTATCGAAACCCAGGACGTGGGATCTGCCGAGGTTCCGCAAGTTGCTGATGATGGCTCTGGCAATGCGACGGTCGTGTGGCGGCAATACGATGATGACGCCGACTTGAACATCTATTCAAACCGTTATGAGGTCGGCGTCGGCTGGGGGGAGGTTCAGCTCATCGAAACTCATGTAGAGGGAGACGAAGCCGACAGTCCCCAGGTCGCAGTCGGCGAATCAGGCAGCGCAATAGCCGTGTGGCGGCAGTACGACGGTACTTACTGGAACGTCTGGTCGAACAGATATGTAATGCCGGACACCACGCCCCCACCGTTGTCTATCGACAGCCCTTCTGACGGTCTCACG
Source organism: Thermoplasmata archaeon (assembly GCA_041550275.1). GTDB lineage: Archaea > Thermoplasmatota > Thermoplasmata > UBA10834 > UBA10834 > UBA10834. Next base: position 2,232 of record JBFEPA010000049.1, read on the forward strand.
ACGGAGATGCCTGTCGTCGTGGCGTCGGGAACGACGGAATCCGGTGTGGATTTGGCGGTCAATGGCATAACAGTGGCCGTCGATTCTGATGGTTCCTTCTCTTGTCTGATTGTCCTTGTCGAAGGCGTCAACACCATTGTCGCGACGGCAACCGATGCCTGGGACAACTCGGCAACCGTTTCGGTCAGCGTGACCTACGTCAACCCTGTCCATGATTTAGAGGACGATCTGGTTGATATTCGTGACGAGCTGAACACAACCCAGGACGATTTGGATGCCGTTGAGGAAGAGCTCGACGCTACCAAGGATGAACTGAATACGACTCAGGCCGATTTGGATACCATCGAGGACGAACTGAGCGCCACGCAGGACGACCTGGAAGCCGCCGAGGAAGAGCTGAGCAGTGCGAGCGACGACCTGAGCAATGTTAAATCGCAGAACACACTGCTGATGGCTGTCCTAGCCGCATTCGCGATCTTAGCTATCGTGATGACCGTCATGTTCCTCAGCCTTCGAAAGAAGATGGCAGACATGGACGGCAGGCCCGTTGAGGAGGAGACCCCGCCACCGCCGCAGAGCTGAGTTGACATACGCCCTAAGGGTTCCGCAGCTTCCAGTATGATTCAGGGAAATCCTCGGAGATGGGGTCGGATGATTCATATTGCCAGTATCGCCAATTGGCAACCCTCCAAGTTAACAATGCCCAGCTCTAGAAAGGTATAAATATCAACGAAACGATAATGACAATCGTCTGACGAAATGCCCTCAAATGTCGGACACAGGAGGGCGGCCAGATGGTCGAGTCGGAGAGAGTCACAATAAGGTTGCCACACGAGCGCATAAACGCCCTGCAGGAGTTGGTCGACCAGGGTAGATTCTCGACGATCTCTGACGCAATCAGGGCCGCCATCGACCGCTTCGTGGACGGCGAGTTCACCCCGGAGTACATAGAGAAGGTGACCGTTGAGCTCCCCAAAGGGAACGTAGTGAACCTGAAGCAGCTGGTTCAGGACGGAGACTCGATATCCGTCGACGACGCCATTAGGAACGCCGTGCGCGAATACATACGCGGCAAGCTCTCCAAGGCCATTGAAGAGATCGACAAATGAGGGTATCGCGGAGGCACGCCTCGCGCGGGACGGGATGCATGTTGGACACGCATGTGTACACACACGAGCGTGAGCGCTCGACGGAGAGTGGCTGAGATGCTCAGCAAGCTCTTGCAGGAAGCCCTTCAGAGTGAGCGCGATTTCGATGCGCACCTCTCTCCCAAGACCTGTGTGGTCGGGTGCGGCGGCGGTGGCTCGAACAGCGTTCATCGGATCAGCAAGATGGGCCTCCATGGTATTGACACGATTGCAATCAACACCGACAAGTACCATCTCGCGAAGATTAAGGCGGGGAAGCGATTGTTGATTGGCGAGCATTCTACGGGTGGATATGGCACCGGCGGAAACGCCGAGGTCGGCGAGAAGGTCGCCTACGAATGTGCAGATGAGATAGAATCCCTGGTGAAGGCGTACGACATAGTGTTCATCAGCGCTGGCATGGGAGGCGGCACCGGCACTGGTACCGCGCCCGTTGTTGCCGAACTCGCCAGGAAGCACGGCGCAGTCACTGTCGCGCTCGTCACCATACCGTTCGATATAGAGAGGAGCAGGTTCAAGACGGCCTTCAGAGGTATATCGAAGCTGAGAGACGCCGCTCACAGCACAATCATACTCGACAACAACAGGCTGCTGAAGATCGCTCCGAAGCTGCCTGTGGAACAGGCATTCATGGTGATGGACCAACTGATAGTCGAGGTGGTCAAAGGCATTACCGAGACGATATGTCAAACCAGCATGATCAACCTGGACTTCGCCGACTTCAGGAACGTGATGATCCACGGAGGCGCATCGACGGTGCTCTACGCCGAGAACGACGATGCCGAGAAGGTGGTCGCGGAGGCGATCACGAACCCGCTGCTGGATATCGATTTCGAAGGCGCCTCAGGCGCGATGATACATATCACAGGCGGTCCCGCCCTATCTCTCAGGAAGGCGTACGAAGTCCTGAACGGCATCACGAAGAGGCTTGGAAACGAGGCTCACATCAAGCTAGGTGCACGGATAGACCCTGACATGACGGACACGATCAAGCTGATGGCCATTGTGACTGGCGTGAAGGCGCCAGATTCGTGTGATGACAGGAAAGCGCCCCGCTCCCCCGCGGTAGATGTCGGCCTGCGGTTCGACAGGCCGTCGGGCGAGCAGATGAACATAGCAAGAGCATTAGGCTGAACAATAGTTCCTCCCCCCACATACAACAACAGCAAACACGCGCCCCTCACCCACAACTCTCCGAGGGGCGCAACCGATTTTATTGAGAACGCAGCAGCGTCACTTGTCTTCTCCATCGCCTCTGCTACGCAGACATCCCTTAGCGGCGTCCTTGAGGACGCCCATGAGCGTGTGATACTCCCAGGTCGTCGGCGTGGAGCGCGCGATAAGGCGCCTGAACATCACCCTCGTCTTGGTTTTCTTGTGCTCTGGGTAGTCTATCGCATCGAGCAGACTAGCGAAGTAGCTGTTCAGTTTCTCGACCTCGAGTCCGGACGCTTCACACGGCCCATCTTTCACCAGGCCGTGGACGAATAGCTCGTAGAAGACTATCGCCGCGGCATGGCTTATGTTGAGGATCTGGTACTCCGGATTGCCTGGTATGGTGACGAGGAAGTCGCAACGCTTGACAAGGTCATTGTCCAGTCCGAAATCCTCCCTGCCGAACAGTATCGCAATCGCCGCATCCGAGCCAGCCAGCTTCGCTGCGAGAGCCTCCGGCGTGAGGGATATCCTGGAGAACTTCTTGTCATTCGCTGTATCCACACCGGATGTGCCCACGACGTAATCCGCCCCATCGAGCGCCTCATCCTCTGTGAAGCAAGTGCGAGCGTTCTTCAGGATGTCCACCGCATGCATCGAACGCTTGACGCCCTCCTCACCGATGCTGCAAGGGCGCACGAGCACGAGCTCGCTCAGCCCGAAGTTCTTCATGGCCCTTGCCACCGCCCCGACGTTGCCGTCGTTCAGCGGCTCGACCAGCACTACCCTTATACGCGGCACGGGACTCGCACAGACGACGTAGATATATAATCCTGCACTCGATGACCGCGCGTGAAGAAGGTTCGACACGTCGCCATGAAGCTTGCCTACGACGGCTCAGAGTTCTATGGTTTTCAGAGGCAACCAGGGAAGGCTACGGTCGAAGGGTCCCTCATCAGGGCACTTGAGGCCATCGGAGCGATAGAGTCCGCTCGGCAATGTGGGTTCCGCAGCTCCAGCCGTACGGACCGAGGCGTGAGCGCCTTGGGCAATGTGGCCTCCTTCCAGACGGACTTCTCGCTCAGGTCATTATGCTCTGCTGTCAACTCCAAGCTGAGCGGCGCATGGACTTATTCGGCTGTGAGGGTGGACGACGATTTCAACCCAAGGTGGGCAAGACAGAGATGGTATAGGTACTTCCTGCCCGCGGAAGACCACGGCTTGGCCGCCTTGCGAAGGGCGGCGAAGACCTTTGTTGGCACGCACGATTTCTCCCACTTCGCTCGAGCGGATGGACGGAGCCCCCTGAGGACGATCGACTCCATCACAGTCACACGGCGCGGGTCGTTCTTCCTGATAGATTTCAGGGCGGAGAGCTTCCTCTGGAACATGGTCAGAAGGGTGGTCTGGCACATTGATGCGGTGTCGCGTGGAGTAATCGAAGACAGCAGCCCCGTGCTGGGCAGCGGAAACCGACCTCGCAGAACCGGACTCGTGCCTGCAGAGAATTTGCTATTGATGGACGTTGATTGCGGTATAGACTTCCCCCATGACCAGAAGGCGGTGAAGGCGTTGCATGAGGAACTGCGACAGCGGATGGTCGCGCAGACATTGATGATTGAGTTCACGGAACTGTTCGTCGATCGACTGAAGACGGGCCACTCCCGGTGAAGATTGATATGCGAAGTACGGAATAGCCTCATACGATGAAGGTCGCCTTGACGGGCACTCCCGGAGTGGGGAAGACGAGCGCGGCGTCGCTCGTGAAGAGCATCGAAGTAGTCAGCGTCAACGCCCTCGCCGAAGAGTCCCACGCCATGGCCAGCTTGGACGAGGCACGCGACACCGTCGAGGTAGATATCGACGTGTTGGCAGGAGTCGTGTCTGAGATGGAGGGCGAAGTCCTTCTGGAAGGGCATCTCTCCCACCTCCTCGGCGTCGATATGGCAATCGTCCTCAGATGCTCGCCCGCGGTGTTGAGACATCGACTCTCCGCGAAGGGATGGGCCGATGCCAAGGTTCGCGAGAACGTAGAGGCCGAAGCGGTTGATGTGATTCTCATCGAGACGGTCGAGGCCGTGACACGCATATGTGAGATCGATACGACCAACATGCGCGTCGAGGACGTGGCATACGCGATCGAGGAGATACTCTCAGGAGAAAGTGAGAAATATCCAGTCGGGCATGTTGACTGGAGCCAGGAGGTATTTGGCTGGTTCTAGACAGTTACCGGGACGAGGCAGACAAGCTTTTATCTCCCGCCGCGAAGCGGCTCGCATCGTTCAATCCAAACCACCTGTCCATCGCGTCCCTGGTATTCGCATTCATCGCTGGCGTGTTCTTCACAATGGAGCCATCTGAGTATCTGCTCCTGGGTGCCGTTATGGTAGGAGCAAACGGCCTCCTGGACGCCCTCGACGGCAAGGTGGCGAGGCTGAAGACAACGGAATCCAAGCGCGGCGATTTCGTAGACCATGTCATAGATCGATACGCAGACGTTTTCATCCTGGCAGGCATCGCTCTAGGAGCGCACTGCTCTGTATTCGTGGGGCTCTTCGCGGTGATCGGCGTGATGTTGGCGAGCTACATGGGAACACAGGCGCAAGCGCTCGGACTCGGAAGAAACTACCGAGGCATCCTCGGAAGGGCTGACAGACTCGCCCTCCTGATAGTCATACCAGTGGTCCAATATATCCTGATGTCACTCAATGTCGAATTGGCCGTGGACATCCTAGGATACTCGCTGATCGGTTGGATGATGCTGTACTTCGGGATAGCCGGGAACATCACCGCCGTCCAGCGGGCGCACGCGATCTGGAAGACCCTCCCTTGAGGTTCATCTTCTTCTTGCGCGGCTTCCGCCCCTTGAGCCGGTAATACTTCAGAGGATGTCCCATCCACTCCTTGTCGCACAAGCTGTCGGGGTCGAAGCATATGCCATAGCTCTTCATCGTGGAGCATTCCGGAGGGGTGTACTCGGTCCCCGATATCTCGCCAGTGATGTGCTGTATCTGATACCTGCTCTTGTTCTCGTCGAAGTCTGCGGATGTGGCGAAGGTCGATAGGATCGTCTCCGAGTCCATCCCGAGCGTGTGCAGGAAGGCAACGATCGCGAACCTGCCGGTATGAGGCACGTTCTCCCCTGCCCGTATCATCTCCAGCAACTTCTTCATGCACGGCGGGAACCTGACGATACTGACCTTGCCGAAGTCCTTCTTCGGCTGCTCAGCCCTCTTCTGCTCGAGGAAGCTTCCGATCTCCTCGACATCGTCTGTGAGCGCCTCGATGATGAGGTCGGTGACGGGCAACGGGAGTTCCGACACTATCTTCTCGGTTATCATCTGCTCTACAAGTCTGACCAGCCTCTTCACGTCGACCAAGGTCTCGCCGTTCCGGACGTCCTGGTTCACCAGCTTCCATGACTTGCTCTTGATGGCGGACGAGAACCTGAGGTAGTCGGAGAAATCGACGGCCAGGGAGTCGCCGACCATGTGAACACTAAGCCCCAGTTCCTCGGCGACGCGTATGACGAAGTCAGCACCTCCACCACCAGACGGCGGCGCCCCTCCTCTCCTTAATTTTGTCTCCTTGGCGCGCTCAACCTCGCTGCTTAGCCTCGCGTTCGCCAGCTTCGCCTCCGCTATCGCGTATCTGCGAACGAACTTCTCGTCGCCGAGGCAGGAAACCAACATCCTCGCGACGGGATAGCTGAGCAGCTCGTTCATCGCGTCCGTCTCGGTCGCGATGGGTCGTTCCACGACCTTAGCGAATTCGATCGCCTCGAGCACCCTCTCCTTCCCGAGGGTCCTCGCCCTCTCGTACGCCAAGCTGGATATGAGGGTTTCAAGGGTCACCCCCTTCTGTCTGAGGAGGTCTGCGGACTCCTTGAGGAAGGGATACCGCGCCGCAGTCTTCTGATCCAACATCGCAATCGTCCGGCCACGGGATGAATCGGGCGGTCAATACTATAAGTTGACTGTTACCTTGCCGCTACATCGTTCAGGGACAGCAGCCCGCTGGCAGCCCTCTCGACTTCTCCGTCGCCCAGCAGCGCCCCGATGTCATCCAAGTCGGTGAATGGCCTCTTGCGCAAGATAGTCATCGCCCTCCGCCTGCCGATGCCAGGTATCGCCTCGAGCATCGATAGGCTCGCGGTGTTGACGGGCGTCGGATAAACGATGCCGATTATGCTCTTCGGCCCCCTTCCAACGACTGAGACGTCGACCCATCTCCCTACCTCGTACGGATAGGGCAGACCGATGAGCACGGGATACGTTCCGACCTGTCTGCCATATGTTCGGCCGCCCTCGCGGAGCTCCGTGAAGACGGATGAGATGACCGTCCCGTTTGGCGCAATCCGCTCCAGCATCGGGAGGTCTACTTCCTCTCTCACATAGCGTTTGAATCTGAGGAACTGCCCTCTCTGCCGGACGCCTGGGTGGTCCTCGCGGACGGGGATCACCTGTCGTATGTTGGTGCGCCTAAGCATGAGCCTCTCCGACGTCAGCTTCTTCAGGAATTCGATGTTGAGGTCGTAGGTCCTCTTGGTCTCTCCTCTCAGGCCACAGAGGAAGTTGATGCCCGGCAGCACTGTTGGGAGTCCCGTCGAACTCCTGAGTGAGCCGAGTTCGTTGATGATCCGGACGGCATCGAGCGTATCCTGGGGGGTCGCGTTCAGATTGTTCGCCTTCGCGACATCAGGATCCGCACTCTCAAGGCCTAGCGCGAGGACGTTCCCTCCCGTGCAGTACTCCGCTATGGCCTTAGTCACCTCCCTCGCCTCGGCCGGATGGGCAGCAATGACCGCGGGGTTCGCATTGTCCAAGTGAAACACGTTTGGATTGGCGTTCTCCCTGATGGCCTTCAACAGACGGCCTATAGCCGCCGAGTTCGGAGTCGGCGTTTCTGTCTCGCCCACACCCTCCGCCATGTACGAGTACACACACGTCTGCGCACCCAGGCGGAGATTCCTTACGCCCAAGTCTGAAAGTGCCTTCGCCTCTGCAAGGATGTCGTCAGGCGCTCGGAACACGGGCTCGCCCTGGAGCGGTTCTATGCAGAACGAGCAGCCGCCAGAGCCATATCTGACACAGCCCCTGTACATCTGCATCTCCGCAATCAGGGGCCCGCCGAAGTCCGGATGGGCTGCGCAGGCTCGAACCCCGGTCATGAGCCACCGGCTCCACTCCTCTGTGGTGCGTCTTCTGCCGTCGGCACTGTCTCCAGCGATCAGATCGTAAA
>JBFEPA010000050.1:0-9608 GCA_041550275.1 Thermoplasmata archaeon
CGGCAGTGGAGATATCATGATAGCATTCTCGACGTCGAACATTCATGATAGGTACTCGACGGAGCATGTGATCGTGACCGACAGACTTCTTGTGGACGGTGAGATGGACCCACTCTTCAGAGGCACTGTCGACGCCACGGCCGAGGCCGTGGTGAACTCATTGTTCAAGGCGGAAACAACGATAGGGCGAGACGGCAACATCGCCCCCGCTTTGCCCATCGAAGAGACTCTGGAACAGCTCAAGGCACACGGACGGCTCCCCTGACGCTGACGGAGGATACCTTTTTCATAGCCCATCACCATAATCCGGCAGAAGAACGAACCAGGATGGAATGGCAAATGGCCAGGCAAACCCAGGATATCGCCGAGAAGGTAAGACGGGGAATAAAGACCAGCGAGGTTGAGGCGATAGTCAAGCGCCTCGTGTCGATCCCAAGCCATTCCGAAGTTCCCACGCGTGAAAGCGAGGTCGCGGAGTGCCTTAACGACTTCCTCACGGGCGAGGGTGTGCGATCAAAGCTGAGAAGGGTCGAGAAGAACAGGCCTAATGTCATAGCCTCCGTGAAGGGGACGACCGGGAAGGGCAAGACGCTCATGCTCAACGGGCACACGGACACTGTACCGCCCTACGATATGGACATCAAGCCCTTCTCACCTAAGACGATCAAAGGGCGCCTCCATGGCAGGGGGTCCCTTGACATGAAAGGCGGTTTGGGAGCGATGGCAATCGCCCTTGTGGCGATTGAGCGCGCGAAAGCCGACCTCCAGGGTGACCTCCTCCTGACCGCTGTCGTCGGCGAGGAAGGCAGGAGCGAGGGAGTAGAAGACATCGTCCTGAATGGCCCAAAGGCGGACCTAGCCATTGTGGGAGAGCCGACGGACCTGGAGATACAACCGTCTCACAGAGGGCTGGAATGGCTGGAGGTACATGTCTTCGGCAAGGCCGCCCACGGAGGGCAGGCCAGTCGAGGCGTCAATGCCATCTCCATGGCGGCGAGATTCATCGCAAAGGTCGAGGACGAATTGCTGCCCAAACTCGCGGCGAGGAAGAGCGCTCACACACTCCCCCCAACGCTCAACATGGGAGTGATACACGGCGGGCAGCAGCCGAGCGCCGTCGCCGACCACTGTATTGTCAAGATCGACAGGAGATGGATTCCGGAGGAGTCGCTCGAGCAGGTGTTCCAGGAGATATACGATGTCTTCGACGGTGTCAAGGAGGAGTATCCTCAATTCAAGGCGAAGCTGCAGAGGGACGAATCCAACATGAAGACCATGACTCACGTCCCCAACGTGGTGGACAAGTCGAATCCCTTGGTGAAGTCTCTCCAGACAAGCATCAGGAGACAGACGGGTAAGAAGGCAAAGCTGACGAGCTTCTGGGGATGGACAGACGCTGCTCTGTTGACGCACTTCGGCAAGACGCCTGCAGTCGTCTTCGGCCCTGGAGGCGCTGGCGCCCATGCGCGCGTGGAGTATGTGAACGTGAAGGACCTCACCATCTGCGCAAATGTCTATGCCCAGACCGCACTGGATGTCTGCCTTGCCGAGTGACGTCTTATCCCATTGAGGAGTGTTTCCTCAGCACGACCCCTGCGCGCTCGCCCATGTGTTCGCCTTCTTGTATGGTGAGAACGCCATTGACGAAAACACTGGTGATTCCCTTTGCGTACTGGTTCGGGGCTTCGAAGGTCGCAGTGTCTCTTACCTTCTTGCTGTCGAAGACGACGATATCCGCCTTCGAACCTTCCACTATCCTTCCGCGGTTCGTGATGCCCAGGCGGTCCGCTGGTGATGATGTCATCTTTCTGATCATCTCCTCGATAGGAACCACGCCTCTTCGGAGGGAGTACTCGCTTATTGCCCTCGGGAATGTCCCGAACGATCTCGGGTGGACGGCCAGCCCACTTGCGGGGCCAGTACACGAACTAACCTCGCCGTCCGATGCGATGCTCGATAGCGGATTGGCAATAACACGCGATACATCGTCATCGGAAATCTCGTGAAAGATCGCTATGAGATCAAAGCCCTCCTCGACAATAAGGTCCATGGCCGCGTCTGCCGGATCAGTGCCGCGGGCAACCGCGATATCGCTCAGCCGCATATGCTCATATCCCTTGTTCTCTGGCAGCTTGAATCCATTCACCGCGATGTTCTCCCAGCCGTCCTCGGCAACGGTGTTCTCCCAATGTGTGTCCAAGATGTTCTTGAAGTCCGCCTTTATCCTCTGACGGGCTTCCACATCAGAGAGCCTCTCGAGCACCGCCTCATGGCCACCGTCATGCACCCATGGAGGAAGTATTGCATGCAAGCTCGTGCATGAAGCGGTGTAGGGATAGACATCGAATGCGATGTCCACACCGGACCTGCGGGCCGCATCAATCATCTTCATTGACTCCATGACCAGACCCCAATTGCGCGGGCCCACAGCTTTGTGATGGCTTATCTGGACCTTGACACCGGCCGACCGCCCTATTCGAATCGCCTCTTCGACGGATTTCAGCAGTGTCGATCCTTCACCCCTGATGTGGCTCGCGTAGATACCATCGAACGGCGCGACGACCTCCGCCAGGGATATCAATTCCTCGGTCGTTGCGTAACATCCAGGGGCGTATATCAGCCCCGACGACAGCCCAAACGCCCCTTCGGCCATTGCCTCTGAGACAAGAGACCTCATGCGCTCCATCTCGACCGCACTGGGGGCGACATCGTTCGCTCCCAGTACACACATCCTTATCGTGTCGGCCCCAACCAGAGAAGCGATGTTTATAGACACTTTCGTGTCTGTCAGCGTACGGAAGTAGTCGTTGAAGCCAGCCCAGTCAACCTCAACTCCATACGGTTTTGCAGCCTCCTGCGCTGCTATCACCGCCTCGCCTTTGAGGGGTGCGGCCGAGCTGCCACAGTTGCCGACAACCTCCGTCGTTACGCCCTGTCTTATCTTGCTGTCTGCCTCAGGACAACCGAGGAGGCTCAGGTCTGAGTGGGTGTGGATGTCGATGAACCCCGGACACACAACCAGACCAGCGGCATCAAGTATGTTAGAGGAAGACGCGGTCCCTGGCCGGTGGATGCCAGTTATCGTATCGTCCATCACGGCGATATCCGCTCGGACTGCAGGCTTTCCGGAGCCGTCGATCAATGTGCCCCCAGTTATCAGATATGTGTTGTCGTCTGCCATCGCTGACATCCTCCGAGGCGATGATACGAGGCAAGCAGAGCCGCCCCTCGATATTTAACAGTTCTGAGCCCTGGCCAAGTATTATATCGACAATCCGTTCTGAAGGTATCGATGAGGCGTCAGATCGATTTCATCAAGTACCAAGGATGCGGGAACGATTTCATCATTGTCGACGAGATGGAAGGGCCCGCAACGCCTGACAGCGAACGGAGCGAACTAGCCAAGATTCTGTGCGACAGGCATTTCAGCATCGGTGCGGACGGCGTCATATTCGTGGAGCAAGCGAGCGGGACGGACGGATCAATGCGCCTCTTCGAACCCGCGGGCAATGAAGCAGACATGTGCGGCAACGGCCTCAGATGCATTGCGTTATTCTTAGGCGACAAGTGTTCAAAGGATAGCCTCGACATACTAACGAAGGATGGCGTCAAGCATGTCGAGAGGGAGGGCGACATGATCACGGTCGACATGGGCCAAGTCAGGTCGAGTAGGTGTCACCTCTCAGAGTACATCGCGGATGCCGGGAACCCGAACGATTCAATGCTGGACATATCTGTCGAGTTCTCTGGCTCAGAGCACAAGGCGAGCATCCTAAACACCGGTGAGCCACATATCGTCGTGATGACAGATGACCTGCTAGCGGTGGATGCACCCGCCGTGGGCACTGAGCTCAACTCTGACACGGTACGCTTCCCAAAAGGCGTGAACATCAACTTCGTCCATCTCGATGGGGCCGACACGGTCAGCATCAGGACCTACGAGCGCGGAGTCTACAACGAGACGATGTCTTGCGGCACAGGGGCGACTGCCAGCGCTGCGGCTGCCGTGCTGAACGGAAGCATTGATGGGCCTCATGTGCGGGTCGCCACCCGAGGGGGAGTACTCACCATCCGCCTCACAGATGATGGACGCGCATTCATGACTGGCCCTGCAAGCCGTGTATTCTCTGGATCAGTCGAAGTCGACACATAGCCTAGCGGCCTAAAGACTCGCCAGGGAATCCTTCTGCAGTGTCATGCTGACTTCATCTCGTGCAGGACTTCCTCAGCAACCACCAATGACTTGTCGATGTCCTCGTCTGTGTGTTCTGTGCAAGTATAGAAGGGCTTGTCGGGATGAAAATGTAGACCACGTGCCAGAAGGCCGTAGTCGAACTGCATCCTCAGCTTCGCGTCTAAATGCATGCAATCCCTATAGCTCTTGACGCACTCCTTTGCGAACACGACGTTGAAGGTGGATCCAGGGCCGACTGCGATCGCGTCAATATCCATGCTCTCGAACAGACCATTGAGGCCATCCTGGAACCTGCTGGTTATCCTGTTCAGGTAGTCGTATGTTCCTGGCTTCTCGAGGATGTCCAATGTCGCCATTCCCGCAGCTAGCACCGTCGGATGTCCGTTGAATGTACCGCCGTGGAATACACGGTTGTCCTTTCCTCGTGTGACTGGATTGACCAAGTCCATAATGTCCTCTCGCCCGAGGAATGCCCCTGCTGGGAATCCACCCCCGATGATCTTGCCGAGACACATCAAGTCGGGAGTCACTCCGTACATCGTCTGTGCCCCTCCAAGGCGGTCCATCCTGAACCCCGACATGACCTCGTCGAATACAAGTATGATGTCGAGCTCCTCCGTCGTCTCCCGAACAGTCTTGAGGAACTCTATGTCCGACTCGATGAATCCTCTCTGGACAGGCTCCATTATCAGGGCTCCCAGATCATGCTTGTGCGCCTTGAGGAGTCTGACTGTATCCTCGGCGTCGTTGAACGGAAGTACCTGTACGCTCTGGAGGGTGTACTCGGATGTTCCCAGAGAGCAGGCGACTGGCTGAGGCGCTGCGTATGGCCCTGCAATCTCCTCGGGCGGCGTAAGGCTCACCAGAGCCTCGTCGTAACATCCGTGGTAATGTCCCTCGAACTTGGCAATCCTGTTCCGATTGCTGAAACCTCTGCAGACACGAAGCGCATGAAGCGTCGCCTCGAGTCCTGAGTTGGTGAAGCGTACCCTCTCACCACATGGAAATATGCGGTTCAGACGCTCCGCCATCACCGTCTCGAGCTCGTGCGGTGGGCCAAATATCGTCGTCCCGTCCCTCTCCAGCTGGCTGCGAATCGCCTCAATGACTTTCGGATGTCCATGGCCAAGTATCAACGGGCCGAAACAGAGCATGTAATCGATGTACTCGTTTCCGTCGAGGTCCCAGAGATGCCCTCCCTTGGCTCGCTTGGCGTACACTGGGTATGGCTGGTAGAACTTTACGTTGCCAGTCACTCCACCTGGGAGATGGTCGCAAGCCCTGGCGAACCACTCCGCACTCTTCTTGGTCTTCTCCTTGTATTCCGCGATAGGATCAAAGGCTGCACACATTCGGTCTCACCTTAGGTATATCTTCTGAGGGTCCAAGGCTCTGAGGGCCTCGACTTCCTCGTTCGTAGGCGGGCGTGTTGTCTCGAGCTTCTCCGCGACCTTCACCTTCCACGGCGTGTTCTCCTGGACCTGTTCCAAGGTCACGCCCTCGTGAAGAGCCACCACCGTCATCTCGCCGGTGATATCGTCGAACTTGAAGGTGCAAAGGTTGGTTATGACGGCAAAGGGTCCGCCGCCCTGTAGCTTCAATCTCTTCCAGTCTTCCTTCCCTTCGATGAACCCTGGGCTCGTCAAGAAATCTACCTTCTCGACGAACCTACGCTTCTCATGAGGGGTTATCACGATGATCTTCTTAACATTCGACGCTATGTCACATGCGCCACCACTGCCTGGCAGCCGGACCTTGGGCGTCTTGTAGTCGCCGATCACAGTCGAGTTGATATTGCCGAACTTATCGATCTGGGCGCCTCCCAGGAATCCCACATCGATCCTTCCACCCTGAAGGTAGTATGCGAACTGCTCGTACATCGAACAGACGCTCTTTGCCCCGCTGACAAGGCAGGGATCGCCTATGGAAAGCGGCATCCTGCTGGGGTTCGAGCCGACCGCTCCCGACTCATAGACCATCAGGAGGTTGGGCGCCTGGAGCCTCTTGGCGAGGTTAGCTGCCAGATTGGGCACGCCAACACCGACCAGTACTGACTCGCCATCGTTCAACTCTCTCGCGGCAACGATAACCATCAATTCTGTTGGACTCACTTCCGACATGACAAACACCCCCTTGATCATACGCTCCCGAAGTTGACAGGCGCGCTCAATGCTTGCTTGGGCAGCAACGAATCGACCTTTGCCTTGGGCAGCTTCTTCATGTACTGCGCCCTGTCATCGACGCCGTGGACCCACTCATCGATGTATTTCATCGTTGAATCGTGCTCCTTCGTTATCTTGTCCCACTCCATGTAGAACTCGTTATCCCTGTCGTAATATCCCTGCACGTATGATGGATGGGCGCACCAGGGCTCGTGGACGACGGCGTGCGCGAGGAAGTCAGGAACGAGCGTTCTATTCGGGTCTGACCGTATCACTGACTCGTCGACTATCTCTTCCGCACTGATGATGACCTTCTTGGCTGCAAAGGCCGCGTCCTTCTGCTCGCCGATTATGCCCCATATGTGCGAGTTTCCGTGTGCGTCCGCGCGCTGCACATGTACAACTGCAACATCTGGCTTCAGCGGAGGCACCACCGACACCTCGTCCCCTGTGTAAGGATCCTTGACGGTCTTCATGAGGTCATTCTGAGCGGGCAAGCCGGAGCCAAGGTTCGTCCGCATCGGCAGGAACGGCATGTTGGTCGCCCCGGCGAACAGTCTTCCAGAGAGGCCGAAGTGCGTGTACTCCTCCACCTCCAGCGGAGAGGGTATGCCCTTCTCGTGTGCCCTTCGGAAGCATCTAAGCGAGCCCACGCCTGGATTGCCCGCGTAGCTGAACATGAGCCTCTTGGCACATCCCGCAGCTATCATCTGGTCGTAGATTATGTCAGGGGTGGCCCTCGCCAATGTCAGGTCCTTCCTCCCCTGTCTGATTATCTCATGTCCAGCCGCGAACGGTATCATGTGGGTGAATCCTGCAAGATACACTGTGTCACCATCCGCAACGAATCTGGACACCGCCTCCTTCATGGTCATCAACCTGTCTGAATCCATATCATCACCTGCCTACTCCACTGGAACGAACTTGAATCCGTATCTTATTACGCCTTCCTCGTTGTACACCTTCCGGAGCTCGGTCGTAACCGGCATGCCTATCTTCACCGATTTAACGTCGGCGTCCGCGATCTGCCCTATGACCTTTGGGCCCTCCTCGAGCTCCACTATTGCGACTGGATACGACCCTCCAGCCTTCTCCTGCTCTGCGAACTCCGGTGGCGCACCCCCTGCGCCGATCAGAACGTAAGTATGGACCGTCCCTTTCCCGCTGAGCTTCACCTCGTCGAAATCAGAGGAGTCGTTGCAGTACTTGCAGACGCCCTTCGGGGGGAAGTTCACAGAGCCACACTTCTTGCACTTCAGACCGACCATCCTGTATCGCTGTGGTATGGTCCTCCAATACATGGGAATCGAAACGTGAGCCATTTCTCTCACCTCACCTTATCGCTCCTTTGAGTTTGAGGTACTGGACGTAGTCTATGTACTCCTTTCTGTCGATCTCTGCTCTCACGCTTGGCTGAGCCTTTCTGTCGTCCACGACCTTGAAGCTCAGAGCGTCGCTTGCCGCCCCCGAGCCGTAGCTTATGACCATGATTCTCTCACCGGCCTTCGCACTGTCAAGTGCGGCGCACAGGGCGACCGGGGTTGACGCGGCCCCGAGGTCGCCTACCTCCGCCACCACGGACGAGCTCAGCAGCTGTGCGTCCGCAAACCCGAGCTTCTTGGCCACCGTTGACGGCACGCGAGCATCGGGCTGCTGTATCACAACATGGGCGTAATCCTCGGGCTTTGCACCGAGCCTGCCCATCAGAGACTTTGCGGCTTTCGTCGTAGTGCTGACGAGCGAGGACTGGGCGAACTTCTTGACATCCAAATCGTTGACGAGGTCGTCATCGCTTGGTCTGAACCGTTCCCCGAAGTGCTCGCATGCGTACGTCGCGTGGCCTTCGAACTCGGCTATGAGGTTCGCGCTCGATACAACAAAGCTCGCTGCTCCAGCACCAAAGCCGTGCTCAATCGGAGACCACATGCTCGCCCTAGGGGAGTCAGATGCAGTCACAACCGCAGTTCCCGCGGGGTTGGACGTCGAATGTTCCACGGCCGCCATGAACGCCTCCGTTCCTGCCCGAGACGATGTGGTGTGGTCGGAGACGAATGCAGCGTTAGGCATGCCGAGGTTCGTGACGACCGTGCCTGACAGGAGCTTCTCCACATAAGGCGCTGAAGTGGATGCAAGAGCAAAACGCGTAACCTTGCCCGCGTCGACGGGAACCGAGGCCAATGCCCTTCGCGACGCCTTGGCCGCGACGGTCAGCACATCCTCGTCGAACCCCATGACGGACTTCTCCTTGACGCCAGACGCCCTGAACGACCCCCACGCCTTTGCGTAGTCCTCCTTCTTCACCCTCAACCGTGGAATCGCAACTCCGTATCCAGAGATACCGACAGACATTCACTTCACCTCCTCAGGATCGAAACGGAAACCGTGCCGCCCGATCCTCCGACGTTATGCACCAGCCCGATCTCGACGTCCTTGACCTGCCTCTCAGGCTTCTGCACAGTGCCTCTCAGCTGATTGAACATCTCATATGCCTGTCCGGTCCCAGTCGAGTCTATTGGATGGCCCTTCGACTTGAGCCCACCACTCGCGTTGACGGGCTTGTCGCCATCTATCTGAGTGTGCCCTTCCTCGATGAACTGACCTGCCTTGCCCTTCTCGCAGAATCCGAGGTCCTCATAGGCGAGGAGTTCGGCGATCGTGAAGCAGTCGTGGACCTCAGCGAGGTCTATGTCCTTCGGAGTCAGGCCAGCCATGTCATACGCCGCCCTGCTGGCCCTCTTCGTGCCCTCTAGCGTGGTCGTGTCGGGCCTGTCGTGAATCGCCAGGTAATCGCTCGATGTCCCGAACCCCGCCACATAGATTGGCGTGTCCGTGAACTCCTTGGCTATCTCGGCGTCGCAGACGAGGACCGACGAGGCGCCATCCGTGGTGGAGCAGCAGTCGAAGAGGTTCAGAGGATAGGCGACATACGGGCTCTTCATCGCCTTCTCAAGCGTGATCTCCCTCTGGAACTGTGCCTTCGGGTTCGACGCACCGTTCTTGTGGTTCTTCACCGCAACCGCCGACAGATGCTCGCGCTTCGTACCGAACTGGTGCATGTGTCTATGGGCTATCAGCGCGTAGAGACCCGCAAAGGTCGTCCCTGCGAGCCGTTCGTACTCCGTATCGCCCGAGACCCCCAGCCAATACTTCTGCTTGATGCCTGAGACATCTGTCATCTTCTCGACGCCGCCCGCTATCACGACGTCATGAGCGCCCGACAGCACATCCATCACGGCAGAGACGATGGCGTA
>JBFEPA010000051.1:0-9171 GCA_041550275.1 Thermoplasmata archaeon
CCTTCTGCCACCTGCAGTACGACGTGAGCCAGCCTCAGCTGAAGGAGTTCAACCTGCCGGTGCTGCACCTGTCACAGCTGCTGGGGCTCGCGTTCGGCCTCGAGAAGGACAAGCTGGGGCTCGAGTGCCACCAGGTGAAGGTAAACCTATAGGAAATCCAGGAGACGCCGGAGATGCACGTTGCGAGGCTGTTGGCGGTAACCGAGGTCCGCAACGTGCCTCCGGAAATCCGACCTTTCGTCGAGTTCCGAGCGGCCATGGAGGAGCGGGAGCTCGACGAGCAGGAGCTTGTTGCGATACTCGTGATAGAGACGACGAGCTGTTACGTGCCAGTGTTTCTGAAAGATGCGGAGACGCTTGCGGAGCTGGAGAACAGGCTTGAAAGCCAGGACGCCAAGTTGACCGCGGACTCACGTGACGCGCTGGCGAAGCACCTTAAGTGAGCTCGTCCAGCAACGTTAATTATCGATGGATGCTTTCACCCTGACAGTACCACGGATGCGGTGCCATGAAGAAGTTGTATAAATGCTTCACATGCGGCAAGATATACGACGACGAGGAGCGCGCCAAATCGTGCCACGGGGCGCCGG
Organism: Thermoplasmata archaeon; assembly: GCA_041550275.1. Lineage (GTDB taxonomy): Archaea > Thermoplasmatota > Thermoplasmata > UBA10834 > UBA10834 > UBA10834. The sequence goes on from JBFEPA010000051.1 coordinate 591, forward strand.
TACAGTCCATGGTAGAGGACGAGACGAGACGCAAGCCGAGGTTCCTCGGCAACTAAGCGGATCTCACACCATTCCGGTGTTGGATAGAACGCGTCTCGGCGTGAGGGGATTGCAATGTCATTGGAGCAGCTCCACAATGACATCGATAGGCTGTGGCCGAAGCATCTGAGGAAGACGAGGGAGATCCTTCGGACACCCAGCGTATCGATGACTGGGGAAGGCATAGAAGAGACCGCCGCCGCGCTTTCGAGCATGTTGTCAGAGATGGGCACGACCGTCAAGACTTTCAAGGCCAGCAGCAAGAGCCATCCACTCGTTGCGGGCGACCTTGACGTAGGCGCTGAGAAGACTGCAATCGTCTACGGGATGTATGATGTCCAGCCAGCTGGGGACATCGACCTGTGGGATTACCCACCCTTCGGTGCGACCATCGTCAAGAAGAAGCCCTATGGAGAGATCCTCGTCAACCGGGGGGTGTGCAACTCCAAGGCCTCGCTGACGGGGAATCTTCTGGCCATAAAGACGATGGTCGATAGGGGCGAGATGCCGATGAACGTGCATTTCGTGCTGGAGGGAGAGGAGGAGCTCGGCGGCAAGAGCTTCCCCGCCTACATACACAAGAACAAGGCTAAGCTGGCGAAGGCCGACGTCGCGTTCGGTTTTGACTACGGTGAGAACGCGAACGGCGTGCCGATGATTATCCTCGGAATGAAAGGATGCTTGTACTTGGACTTATCCACCAGGGGTTCTGAACGAGGAGGCCCGATGGCGGGGGAGATACACAGCAGCGACGCTGTCATCGTTGAGAGCCCCGTCTTGCGACTGATACAGGCCTTATCGAGCATGGTGGATGAGAATCAGGACCCGAAGATAGATGACATGTGGGACGATGTAGCGGGACCTACCAGAGAGGATGTCGCACTTGTCAAGAAGCTCGCCAAGGTATTCGACCCTGATAGCTATGCGGAAGAAATCGGGATCAAGCGGTTCAAGGTGAAGGGCTCGAAAGAGAGGCTCCTGACAAAGTATATGTTCGAACCGTCGCTGAACGTGGACGGTTTCATCGCTGGGTACAACGACGAGGGGTCGAAGACGGTCCTCCCTGACAGTGCCAGGGCAAAGATAGACATCCGCCTGGTACCCAACATGTCCATTCAAGGAACCTTCAGCAAGGTCGAAAGACATCTCAGAAGGAGGGGATTCACCGATGTCGAGATCGGGAGATACGAGGACTACCCATGGACCAAGGTCTCAGCGAACGAAACGGTCTCCAGGGCGTGCATAGAAGCCATGAGGTATCACGGCAAAGAGCCTGAAGTGTGGCCGATTACAGCGGGCTCGGCCCCGTTCTATCTGTTCGACCAGTTCCTCGGAGTCCCGTGGGGAGGCGCGGGCCTGGGACATGGAGGGAGGGTGCATGCCCCCAACGAGTTCGCGGTCGTAGCGGGGATGAAGGACTTCGAGAAGAGCGTCATAACGATGTTCCATAAGTATGTCGAGCTCTCCAACGAACGACACTGACTCGACAGACCCCGCTCTGCGCTGGCGAACCACATAAAGGCAGCATCGGGAGTTCATACGGCAAATGTCGATGAGGACGCCGTGATTCGCGCTTGGCGAGTGTCATTCAAAGGGCGCTGGGGTCTACAGATATTGTCATATAGCATGATACTCATCCCGCTAGCTGGGATGGGGCATGTCGAACGACATCTTGACATGTCATCCAGGGGGTAAGCAATTGAAAATGGTTGCATCGAGATGGACTCGTGTGTTGGCTGTGACGATAGTGGCGCTCCTTTCAGTTTCTGTTATTCCGGGCATGGTGTTCAAATCACCTGTCGTTGATATTGTCGAAGCCGCGGACGAAACCTATGTGAAAGTCGGTTGGGTAAGCGAGGTACAGAACTGGAATCCTACAGATCTTGCCATGGTGGAGGACTGGGTTGCGTGTTTCCTCATGTACAGCGCGCTCTGGCAGTTTGACGAGAAATGGGACAAACCAGTCGGAGACCTCGCACTGAGCTGGAACACTACGATTCACCCAGACGATACGATGACTCTGTGGATCAACATAACCGACACTGCCTACTTCAGAAACATACAGGACACAGGAATCGACAGTACGGATCATCCACTGACAGCTGATGATGTGGCTTGGGGCTTCAACCTTATGAAGACCAAGACGGCGTGCGTTTGGGAGTGGTACCTGAGAGACTACGAGAACATCACGGCGGTCGACGAGACCACCGTCAGGATGGACATACCTTACATAAAGGCGACCCTCATAGACGACCTCACGGGCATTCCAGTCATTCCGAGGTTCCACTTCGAGGATCTTGGCACGACCTGGATGAACTCTTTCGATCCTGAGGACTGCATCGGCTCATCAGCGTTCGTGTTCGAAGATGACCTCCCAGGGTCGTGGTACAAGTTCAAGAAGGCGCCGAACTACCATGGCGAGGCGGACTATGGCAGTGAGAGGAGTATCAAGTTCGACGGCATACTGTACGACCTGTCGACGAACGAGGGCGAAATGGTCATCAGCATGAACGGAGGCGAGCTTGACGCAATAGCCTTGACTGGTGCAGTCAGATTGTACGAAGACGAGCTTGGTGTGGGTACCGAAGTACCGATAACGAAGCAGGCTGTGCAGGAACTCGGAATTTGCGATATCGCACTGAACGCCATACCGTACGAGTTCAGGGTTGACGAGCAGGGTAGCGCGAACGACTGGGGCATCTCGTCCAACCCCGAGGCCAATGCTCACCTTCAGGACAGAGAGGTCAGGAAGGCCATACTGATGACGCTGAACAAGAGCTACATCTGCGATGTGACCATGGGCGGCCTTGCTACCGAAGCGGATTCCGTCATATGGCCAGGCTTCTGGCAGGCAGACATAACCGGCGTGCTCCCGTATGACCCGGACGGTGCGAGACAGGTGCTCCTGGATGCGGGATACTATGACGATGGCGGGACCTACCTGAAGGCAGGACCAACGTCCTATGTAGTCCAGAAGGGCTGGGTGGACGAAGGGTCAGAGCTCTCTGGAATACGCTGCCACGCCCCCAACACCGATGCAAGCTGGGAGCAGATAGTGGATTCGTGGAGGGGATGGGCTGAGGATGCTGGGATAGGACTCGATTCCGATGTCGTCCAAGAAGCTATCATGACCAACGAAGAGTGGTACAAGGCGGACTTTGACATCTGGGTATGGCACTGGGGCTGGGGCCCTGAGCCGACCTCGGACCTAAGCGTTTGGCTGACAGAGGAGATGACGGCCGGCGGGGACAACTGCGAGGGTCCGATGGGACCGTGGTGGTACGGACCCAACAACTACACTGAGGCTCCCACAACTTGGAACGTGGACGGAGAGATCATAGAATACGAGCTCGAAGGACCGTACTCGGCTTTCGACCAGAACTTCACGATAGCGAAACACACGATCGATATCAACGACAGGAAGGTCATCCTCGACAAGCTGCAACAGTGGATCTACGACTCGTACACTGAGACCCCTCCGTACTACGACGTCGGGCTATACGGATTCTCGACGGCCAACTTCCAGGGATGGGGGGACTGGACCACGAACTCAGGCAGAACCATTGTCTCAGGCATGATTTGGCTGTGGTACGATCTCATACCTGGAGATAACCTGAGGCCTGTCATCGACGTTGGGTTGGCCAGCGGCTATGAGGCCGAACTCGACGTCGATCAGCCGTTCACCATACGCGTTCACGACCCAGAGGGAGACGACCTCATGGTCAACTGGACCTTCGGGGATGGCACGGAGAGGCGTGACATACACACGGGTACTGAGGACCCGTTCGACATAACCGTCACACACACGTACACTGAGCTGGAGAATGACCTGGAACTCGTCGTCACAGTGACTGACGGACTCGTGGGGCATACGGTGTCGAGCAGCTCGATTGTCGACGTCGTCGTAGAGGCGAACGCCGTGCCGTCAATTGTGGACTTGGACTTCCCGATTGGCACGAGCTATGTTGGCGAGACGACATCGTGGTCGGTGACCGCGACGGACAAGGAGGCCACGGAACTCACGATAACATGGGACTGGGGAGACGGCTCAAGCACAACGCACGCGTATCCTGTGGGAACGGCTGGGGCGGAAGTCACAGACTCCCAGGACCATGTTTATGACTACGCATGGGACTACGAAGTGGTTGTCTACGTCTACGACGGCTATGAGCTGTCCGACCTGCACAATGTATCGCAGATCGTGAAGACGCATACTGTCATAGAGAACACCGCGCCGACAGATCCAGTCATAGGAGAGATCTCGACCAATGCGGACACTTGGACCCCGTGCATCGCCACCAGCACAGATGCGGACCCGGACACACTGGAGTTCACGTGGGAATGGGGTGACGGCACGGACGACAACGTCACTGAAGACACTCCTGAGCAAGGGAATACGGCGGTCTCGATCGCATGGCACTCGTGGACCGACCCCGGCACCTACCTGGTGAATGTTACTGTGGACGACCAGAACGACCACTTCGCCACCACGCAGATAGAAGTAGTCGTCGCCGCGACCGGTCCACTTGCCCCAGGGAGCATAATGATGATCGCCAACCCGAACCCCGGAACAATCGCCCAGGAGATCGAGATGAACTTCACGGCTGCGGACGGGGACGGAGATGCGCTCACGATATATGTCGAGTTCGGTGATGACACAGACTTCCTGGACACAACCGATGGGGGTACCGTTGGCCTTCAGTATGTCCTGACGACACACACCTATGTGGAAACCGGGATATTCGATGTGACGGTGCATGTGGACGACGGCACCTTCAACGAAAGCTCGGTATTCCAGATTGAAGTGCTGGATACTCCGGAGAACTCACCGCCGGTCTTCTACCCGTCGTCTGCGTACTCTGCTATGTACAACGAGACCTTCACCATCAAGCTGGTCAATGTGGTCGATGTCGATGGCGATGAGCTGACGGCGTGGTACGACTGGGGCGATGAGACTGAGGTTACAGAGGGTGACGCGGAGAACGACTTCACAGCCACCCATGTGTACCATGCAACTGGTGAATTCATCCTCACCATATCAGTCGACGACAACACGGGCATCGGCGGCCACAATGAGAGCAAGACCGCGAAGGTGCTGGTGGACAAGAACCTCAGACCGAAGGTGGTCGCGACCGCCTTGGAACCAGCGAAGACCTCGTATGCGATTGGCGAGACCGTCACATTCACCATCACGGTGAATGACACGGAGGGTGACCCGATGGTGGTCAAGATAGTCTTCGGCGATTCCGACGAAGTGTTCGAAGCCAACGCAATTCCATCGGGACCGAAGGCGAATGTGATTGTCAACTTCACCCACGCCTATACCTCCGCTGGCGACTACGACTTGCAGGTGTGGGCGGAGGATGACAAGGACCATCCGGACCCTGAGTGGCTCATCACACCGATTTCCATCACAATCGACGCCCCGCCTCCTGAAGATGATGAGTCCAACATACTCTTCTATGTAGGACTGGCCCTGCTGGCCATAATCATCGTCGCAGTGGTTGCCATGCTGATGAAGAAGAGGAAGGGCGGCGCGGAGAAGATGGGCGAGGAGTCCGGAGGCATGGAGGGCATGCAGCCTCCGGTCGAGCCTGAGCCGGATCTGCCTGAGCCACCGCAGGTCGAGTAATCGATGGCTTTTATGGCGTAGAAACCCCTTCACCAAACCCTACAAAACCCAATCTCATCCTTTCGAATAGGGGACTCAGCTCTGCAGGTACATCCAAGGCGGCAACGAACATGAAGTCTTTCAGACAGGTGCTACCGAGGAGGGTGTTCAACGCCTTCCTCACGATCGTCTTGATCATGGTTGTCAATTTTATGCTGTTCAGGATCATGCCCGGTGATCCTGCGCTGCTCATGCTTCCCAGGAATCCAGACCAGGACACGCAAGCGCTCTACGAGGAGAACATCCGCAGGATGGGGCTGGACAAGGAACCTTGGGAACAATTCGTATTGTACTTCTACGGGACGTTCACAGGGGACTGGGGTGAATCGTACATCAAAAAACAACCTGTCATCGAAGTTGTCAGTAGAGCATTATCTTGGACTTGTCTGCTGCTGATATGGTCGACGGTCCTCACTTTCGCGATAGGGGTCGCGCTTGGAAAGATGGCGGCACGGAGGAGGGGGAAGCCAACCGACCTGGCGATAACCGCTTTTGGTATCTTCTTCTACGGCATGCCGATATTCTGGTTTGGCATAGTTCTAATGGTGATATTCTCCAGCGAGCTGAATTGGCTGCCCTCTGGAGGATACATCACAGCAGGCGTTCAGCCGTGGCCTTTGAGTCCCGAGGTGGCATGGGACCTCTTCAAACATATGCTGCTGCCAGGGGGCACTCTCGTCATAGGTGCCATTGCGGGCATTGTCCTGATACAGAGGAACTCACTCATAGACGTCCTCACAGAGGACTATATTACGACTGCCTATGCGAAGGGCCTCTCCGAGACTCAGGTGATGAAGAAGCATGCGACTCCAAACGCACGCCTCCCGATCGTGACCACGATCGCCATGGACATGGCATTCATACTCGGCGGCGCGTTCCAAGTGGAGTATGTCTTCAGCTACAAGGGCATCGGATACCTGACGATAGAAGCCATAGACAAGAAGGACTTCCCCCTCCTGCAGTCGCTCTTTCTCATCGGAGGGATAGCGGTGGTGGCTGCGAACTTGATTGCCGACCTAATACTGGTGAAGCTGGACCCGAGGGTCTCGATTACTTAGAGGGAGAATCATGAAGAAGAGATTTGAAATCCTGCTCCCAAAGGTCGCCAAGAAGCTGTTCGGGTTCAACCCAGTACTAGCCGACAAGATGGTGCTGACCGCGAAGGGCGCCGGGAAGGTGACCGACTTATTCCTTGCCACATGGATGGCGAAGGTTGGCATAGCCATAATAGTCTTCTTCGTCTTCGTGGCGGTCTATGCCTGGCTCTTCATGCCGTACGATAAGTTCGAGGTTACGGACTTCGACCTTGAGGATCCGACACCAGACCATCCCCTCGGCACGGACCAGTCCGGAAGGGATGTCCTCACGCGCATAGCACATGGTACGAGAGCATCCCTCATCATAGGCATGGTGGCTATGGCCATATCGATGGGCATAGGCACGATCGTAGGCCTTGCCTCGGGTTATTGGGGTGGTTGGAGGGACGAAGTGATCATGAGGATCAACGACGTGATCCTATCACTACCGTGGCTCGTGCTCATGATAGTCATAGCTGCCATTCTTGGCAAGCAGGACCTTGGGACTGTCATATTGGTGATCGGTCTCACAGGATGGTCGACGACAGCGAGGATTGTCCGTTCACAGGTGTTGTCGCTGAAGGCGAGGCAATTCATCGAGAGGGCAAAGGCGATAGGCTGCGCCGATTGGCACATAATGAGGCATCATATATTCCCGAACGTGGTTCCGCTCATATTCGCCAATGCCATCCTGACAATCGCAATCGCCATATTATCAGAGAGCACACTGAGCTTCCTTGGGCTGGGCCCGAGGGATGTTGAGACATGGGGGATCTGCCTTGAGGACGCGTTCAACTACCACTGCGAGCTGACAGGCCCGTACACCTTCATCATAGTGCCTGGTCTTTGCATCGTGTTCATAGTACTGGCATTCACGTTCGTGGGATACGCGATGGACGAGGTGCTCAACCCGAAGCTCCGCCAAAGATGAGGGGACTGGGGCGCCCACCCATCGTGAGGCGCCCTCAGCAACCTTTTAATATGGAAATCTGTTATCGAGCTACCCCAATCAGCATACCAGAGGTATCAGATGGCTCAGAAGGCTAGGGCAGCTACTAAGAAGGTCAAGGATAGATGGCGGGCGAAAGAGTGGTATAAGGTGTACGCGCCCGACATGTTCAGCCGGATGCAGCTGGGCGAGACGCCAGCTGACTCCCCTGGTTCGGTCATGGGCAGGATAACCGAGGCGACGGTCCAGGACCTAACAGGCGATTTCTCGAAGATGCACATTAAGCTCAAGTTCAGGGTCCACGACGTCAGGGGGTTGGATGCCCACACGACCTTCGCAGGCCACGATCTGACAAGTGATTACATACGAAGGTTGACCAGGCGTAAGCGCACAAAAACCGACACAGTGGTCAGAGTCGTCACCAAGGACGGCTGGACTATGGCTATCAAGCCGATGGCCGTCTCCGAACAGAGGATACAGGCGTCCCAGGAGACCGCCATCAGGACGATAATGGACGAGGAGATACGGAAGGCGGCTGCGGAGTCGACCATTGGCGAGTTCGTAAGGAAGCTCATAATGGGCGAGCTGTCGAGGGCTGTCTCGGACGCGTCCAGGAAGATAGTGCCAATCAAGAGGATCGAAGTTCGCAAGAGCGAAGTCCTGACAGTCGGCAAGATGCCAGAGCCGGGCGAGGATACACCGATCAACGCCCCTGAGCCCAAGGAGGAGTCGGAAGAGGCATCAGAGGCTCCTGCTGAGGAGAAGCCAGCCGAGGCTGACTCGTCGGAAGCTCCCTCGGAGGAAGCCAAGGAGGCCCCCGCAGAGGCGGAGGGACAGACGCCTGAG
>JBFEPA010000052.1:0-9071 GCA_041550275.1 Thermoplasmata archaeon
AACCTTCTGCAGCCTGGCTAATCCTGCTTGATGTCGTCGCTGAAAGTCCAGAACGAGTTCGCGATGAAGTTGAATATGCTCACAATGAATATCGCGATCACCTGGGCGATGACAAGGAATAGGCTCGCCTTGTCCTCATGTATGCCCAGCGCGGGCATGAGGTCCTCGACTATGGTCTTGAGTATTACCAGGTTCAGCATCAGCCCGTCGATGCTGACCAACAGGAACTGCGGGTACTGGACATGGACCTTGCCTTTTGAGCGGAAGGTCCACCACCTGTTCCATATGAAGTTGTTCGTGTCGGCTATGACGAATGCGAGCACCGCAGCCCACAGGTAGTGCACGAAGAATATCTCGACGGATGTCCACAGTATCGCGAGGTTGATCAGCGTGCCGATGCCGCCTATGAACGCGAACTTGATGTATCTCGCGAGCCAGGGCCGGTTGTGCTCGTAGAGCCTTATGCAGTGGTCTATGTACTTCAGATACACGGCCCCTCCGAGCTTGCTCTTGCCCGCCTTCCTGTCAGCGAAGGTGATGGGCACCTCGTCCACATGCTCGTACTTGCCCTTGACGAGTATCTCCAGGCCGATCTTGTAGCCTATGGGGTTCAGTTCCACGCCCTCTATGACGTCGCGTCGAAGCGCGAAGAAACCCGACATCGGGTCCTTCACCTTCGTCAGCCCTCTCGCCAGGAGGGTGGCTGTCTTGGATATCAGCCTCCTGCGCACGGGCCAGTTCTCGACGCTGCCGCCCTCCACGTATCTGCTCCCGACGACCATCTGCGCCTCGCCCGACCGGATCTTCTCGACCATCTCCGGGATCTTCTCCGGCGGGTGGCTCAGGTCCGCATCCATGACGACGAGCAAGTCGCCGGTCGCGGCCGCGAACCCCTCAATCACCGCTGTAGACAGGCCGAGCTTGCCTGCTCTGTGCACGACCTTGACCTTGTACTCCTTGGCGAGATCCTCCGCGAACGCCCCGGTGCCATCGGGGCTGTTGTCGTCCACTATCACGATCTCGACCTCAAGATCCTTGGCAGCGCATGCGCTGTTAATCCTGGATACGAGTTCCCTGAGGTTGGGCTTCTCGTTGTACGTCGGTATTACGACTGAGATCGTGGTGTTCCCCCCTGGAGGCCAACTCGTCTCTTGTAGAAGAATGATGCGATTAAGCTCGCTATCAGCACGGCCGCGACGGCTATGAGCGCTATCCATGGGGCCACTTCCTGCTTGAGGTTGTCATAGCTCAGCCATGCAAGGGCGATGACGACGGTCGACTTCATCATCGCGCCAGTGATGAGGTACAGCACGCACTTGCGGAGATTCCAGTTGCACACAGCCATGAACGCCCCGGTGTATGGCACCACCGGAGCTATCCTGTTCAGCAGCAGGAGCCTCTCGTCGCTCACTATCAGGAACTCCGTATACTTCTTCATGACCTTCGCTATCCGCTTGGGCATTCCGATGACCTTCACGACCGTGTACAGTATGAAGTTGCCACCGAGGCTCGCCAGGCTCGCCACGACTATGATTATCACTGCCCAGCCCAGTGAGTCGAAGTGAACGCCGAAGATCCATATCATCCATACCTCGGGGAGCGTCGGGAATCCAGTTCCGTCGATGAGGATGATCGCTACCAGCGCGACGATCATGCCGACATCGCCCAGCGACGCGAAAGTGTTGATGATGTCCTCGCCGATCATCCGACAAGCCTCCCCTCGGCGAGTTCCTCGTAGAGGTCCTTCAACATCTTCGAAGTCTTCCTGATATCGTGTTCGTCCGCAAGCTCGCCGGCGCCCGCGACCATTCGCGACCTCAGCTGGTCGTCGTCCAGCAGCATCTCCAGCTTACGCGCGAAGTCGTCATCGTCCGAGGCCTTCAGGCAGTGTCTCTCGTCCACCACCCATTCCTCGTAGACGGGTATATCCCGAATCAGGAGTGGGCAGCCGCAGCTGGCAGCCTCGAGCATGACGTTGCCGTAGCTCTCAGCCCTCGTGGGGAACATGAACACGTCCGCCGCGGAGTAGGCACCAACTATCTCCTCGAACGGCACATGCCCTGGAAAGAGCACGTTGCCCGGAGGCGTCACATCCAGAGCGTCCTCGAGGAGAACCTCTGAGGCGCCGACCCAGACGAACCTCACTTCCTTTCTGTGCTTCATCTTGGCGGCCACGTTGACGAATGTGTCGACGCCTTTCCTCGGTATCCGCAGCCCGACCGTGATGACGAGCCTCTCGTGCTCGTCGACGCCTATCCTTTCTCGGAAGCGGCGTCCGGAGGCTTCATCGCGGATGAAGGTCTCTCGGCTGATGCCGTTCGGGATCGTCCTGAACGGCCCTCTCACGCCGTCCCTGGACAGCGCTTTGGACACGTAAGGCGTCGCTCCGAGAACAACGTCGCCGAGGTTGTAGAACATGACCGAGTATCTCCTTACGAGCGGGTAGAAGAGGTCGCCTCCGACGAACCCGCCCTTTATGAGCTCGGGGAGATGGCGCCCATGGACGACCAGCGGTCTATGTGCGATTTTCCTCCTGAGGGCCCACACGAACGAGTTGGGCAGGGGGCTGTGCACGTGAAGGACATCATACTCTTCCTTCGGCTCGTTGAACAGTACATGACATCCCAGCTTCTCCAGCTCGCGCGCGACCATTGGCGCGTTGGTGCCCATGCCACCGGGGTTCTTGTAGGGAATCAGCTTCTTGTAGCTGTCCAATTCTGTGAGCATGCACACAGAAACCATTCTACTGCCCTTCCCGGCGACCGACACGCCAAGCGCGTTCGGGCCTCGGGCGCGATGATGGCCTTTCAGCATATATATATAACCCATGCGGACGGGCCGCTGAAACGGCCGTCTGGATGTATCTGTGTCGGCGCTGGGCGGCCAACAAATGTTTTTATAAGGACCCGCTTCTCGGCATTCCGTGGAGCGCAAGACCATGTTGTCATCGGCATTGCTGTTCGCAGTGTGCACTTTCCTCCTCTGGGGGACGACGAACTTCCTGATAAGCTACGGCGAGAAGAACCAGGGCATCGACCCAGTGCTGTTCTCGGCCGTGATGTGGATGGCCATGGGCGTCTTGGGCGCGTGCCTTTTCGCGTACCTCGTGCTATCGGGTACGACGGTTGCCGTCGACTGGAAGCTGGCGTTCCCCGTCGCAGCCGGAGTGCTACTCGGCGTTGGCATATTGACGTTCGCGCTCGCGTTATCCCACGGCACGATGTCTACGGGAGCGACCGCAGCGATAGCGACCTCAAACGCTGTCTTCACGACGCTCCTAGCGTTCATGATCCTCAGGGAGAATCTCGTGTTCCAGGAATGGGTGGGCATCGCCACTGTCGTTCTGGGCATAATCATTCTGCGGCTGTAGCCTCACACCCTTCGTGGCCAGATGAGTACACGACCTCGCCCTTCTTCAGCACGAAGGAGCAGAGGTTCGCTCCCATCCTGTACGGTATGTGGGCGTGGGACGGCACGTCCATGACGATTATGTCCGCAGCCTTCCCCTCCTCCAGCGATCCAATGGACTTCTCGCGGCCGATCGCTGCGGCGGCGTTGATGGTCGACGCTACGAGCGCTTCCGCCGGCGTCATCTTCATGTTGTGGCACGCGAGTGCGATGGTGAACTGCATCGATGGGTTCCAGCAGTTGGGGTTGAGGTCTGTCGCGATGGCTATGGGCACTCCGAGCTCGATCAGCCTCCTCGCCTCAGCATAGTCGCTTTCCATCGACGCGAACGGTGTGCCCGGCAAGAGCACGCCCACGACCTGCTTCCTCGCCATGGCCATAATGCCGTCGTCGGATGGCCGCGCGAGATGGTCCGCTGACACGGCGCCTACCTCAGCTGCGAGTTCCGCTCCTCCGGTGCGTTCGAACTCGTCCGCATGTATCTTCAACCCAAGGCCAAGAGACTTCGCGGCCAGGAGGACCTTCCTGGACTGGGGAACGGTGAACACCCCTCTCTCGCAGAACACGTCGCAGAAGCTTGCAAGGCCTGACGAAGGTAGGTCTAGCAGCACTTCGTCGATGATGAACTGGATGTAATCGTCCGCTCCGCCGGAGAACTCTGGTGGGACTGCGTGAGCCCCCATGTAAGTGGGTATCACATCGGTCTTGCACTCTGTGTCCAGCCTCCTCATTGTTTCGAGTATACGCAGCTCGGTCTTCTTGTCGAGCCCGTACCCTGACTTGCCCTCGACTGTCGTGGACCCGTGTTTGAGCATAACGTTCAATCGCTTCGCGGACTGCTCGAACAGCTCGTCCGAGGAAGCCGCTCTGGTGTCTCTCACCGTCCTGAGTATGCCTCCGCCGCTTTGCAGTATCTCCATGTATGTCTTGCCCTTGATCTTCAGGTCCAGCTCGAACTCGCGCGAGCCAGCGAAGACGAGGTGCGTGTGCGGGTCGGCGAACCCTGGCATGACCACGCAGCCCGAGGCGTCGATCCTCTCAATGCCATGGCCGTCGTGGCTGCTTAGGACCGATGCGGTGTCCCCGACCGCTTGGATGATACCGTCGCGGACGTACACCGCCCCGTCTCTGATGACGCCCAGCTCCGACATCTCCTCTCTCACGCGAGCCCTGCATGGTCCCCTCATCGTCAGGAGCTCGGAGGCGTGTGTCACGATCAGCTCTTCCGGCAGTCCGTTCTCCCTCCCCAGCGGTAATTCAGTTACTGCTCTATAAAACGCATTCGGTTCGTCACGGTCCTCTCTTGCCTACAAGCTCCTTCACGACATACTGGTATGTGTCCTGCGGGTTGAGCATAGTCTTGAAGTACTTGTAGTCGGAGAACTCCAGCTCCCCCATGAAGTATGCCGACAGGGCATATGAAACCACACCCACGAGCGCCAGCAGTATGAGGGCTATCCAATCCACTGCAGGTATGAACACCCAGTCGACGACATACATCGCTCCTATCATGGTGATGGCGCTCAACAGGTGCTTGAACGAGTGGGAGTACGGGAGTATCTGGCTGGTTCTCCACGCCATGTACCTGACTGTGAAGAAGTAGTACACGGAGCATACCAGAAGGGCGGCAGCGGCGCCCTGCCCTCCAAGTCCCATCATCTCGAAGCCCATGAATTCGGATGGCACGAGCACGAGAAGCAACGCGAGCTGGAGCAGGATGCCCGCCAGTCCGATGGCAAATAGTGTCACCGGCCTGCCGATGCCGACTATGACCGACCTGAGGGGCAGCACCAGGGCGACGACGGCGCTCGCCATAACCAGGAGGTCCATGGTCCTCACAGCCGCCACGAATTCCTCAGTCAGGAACACGCGCAGTATGTCCGAACCGTAGAACAGGTAGAACGCGGCGGTCGGTATGACGACGAGGGAGACGTACCTCTCCGCCTGGTTGGCCACATCCCAGCTTGCGGTGGCGTCGCTTCGGTTGAAGTAGGTGGTGACCGATGGCAGTATGAGCGTGGCGATGGAGAGGGAGAACACGCTGACGAAGATGGCCATGCGCTGGACGCCGAAATACAGTCCCAACTCGTACTCTCCCCAGAAGTATCCCACGATAGTCTTGTCGAGGTACAGGTCGATGATGATTATGACTGAAACGAGGAAGACCGGTGCGAGCGCCCTGATGTAACTCATCATCGTCCTCCTGTCTGGCATCAGAATCCGGTACGACCTCATCAGGAAGGCCGTTAGCAGCATTGACGAGATCATGCCCGCGGCGTAGGCGGAGGCGAGAAGCGCTGGACCGTTGGAGCTGCCGGCGAGGGGCGATGCGGTGATGTACACGACGAACGAGACGCGTACGACGAGCTCCAGTATGGCTGGGATGTGCACCTTGGCGTCCTCCTCCAACGCGTCGAATGTGTGGGTGGCGATCTGGCTTATCCCAAGCAGAACGTAGTACACCAGGAAGACGTACATCGTGTCCGTCAGCGTTGGTATGAGCATCTCGCCCGTTGGCATCATGCCACCGGCGGAACCGTCCTTCCACATCTCGATTATGACGAGCGTCACAGCGGAGAACACGCCCAGAAGGACCAGTCTGATCACGGCATACGCCCCTATGCATCTTCCCCGGTCCTGCCCCGAGTTCATCTGGCGAACATGCACCGAGCCCACGCCGAAGTCCGACAGGAAGCTCAAGATGCCGATTGTAGCGATGCCGAAGCCAAGTATGCCCAGGACGCTTGCGCCCATGTTCTTGGCGATGAATATCAGCGCCGTGGTGCCGAGCAGCGCGCCAACAACGCTGTTCGTGACGGAAAGGGCTGCCCTCGGGCTCATCAGCCTCTTGGCCTCCGTGCCCTCTGCGCCGGCCCCCTCAGGCATGGTACCTGAAGAAATCGGCCGTGATATAAAACCGATGGCTGGATGCTCCGGCTCACAGCCTCGCAGCCACATCCTGCACTATATCCAGTGCGGCCGCGATGTTCTCCCTCGAGTTCGCATATGAGAATCGCAGATGCCCTTCTCCCAGGGAGCCGAACGCCGACCCAGGGGCGCATATGACGCCCGCCTTGAGGAGCTCCACAGCGTAGTCGGTCGACGATATCTTCTGGGAGTACCTCGGAAACGCGTAGAACGCTCCTTGTACCGGCGGGGTCTCGAAGGACGGTATCTTCGACAGCTTCGCCACGGCGAGGTTCCTCCTCGCTCTGAACTCCGTGAGCATCTCGGCCCTGAACTGCTTCCTTATCTTCATGCCCTCCAGTACCGCGTACTGTGTTGCTGTCGGCGGGCAGGCCAGCGTGTAGTACTGAACCTTGGCCAGGTGTTCGACTATATCCTTCGATGTGGCGACATAGCCTATCCGCCACCCAGTCGCGGCGAGCGACTTGGAGAACGAGTTGACGATTATGGTGTCATCGTAGTATCGTGCGAACGACGTGTGCGAGCCGTCGTAAACGAAATTGTGGTAGACCTCATCGGAGAGTATGTACAGGTCATGGTCCTGAGCGATGTCGCAGATCGCCTTGATGGTCTTGTCGGAGTAGACTGCTCCCGTCGGGTTCGAAGGACTGTTGACGATGATCGCCTTGGTCCGAGGTGTGATCAACGACTGCATCTCATCAGGATCTGGGCAGAATCCGTTCTCGGGCCTCTGGGAGTATTCCACCGCCCTGCCTCCCGCCAAGGCTACGTCCGGGGCGTAGATGATGAACCCCGGGTTGGGCACGAGCGCCTCGTCCCCTTCGCCCATTATGGTCTCGCATGCTATCCTCATGCCCTCGGTAGCGCCTGCAGTCACGATGATATTCTCGGCGGCGACGTCCTTCCTGTAGCTCTTCAGGTTCTCAGCAATGGCCTTTCTGAGCTCCATGATTCCAGCGCTGGGGCCATACTTGTTCATGCCGCGGTCGAGCGCGTCCTTGAACGCCTCGACCATCTGCTTCGGAGGCTGGATGTCCGGCTCTCCGAGGCCGAGGTTTATCGCTCCGGCCGGAGCGGACTCGAACAGCTCACGTATGCCAGAGAACTGCAGCGATGCCACTCTCTTCGGGAACATCGGCCTTGGATGTGCAGTTTCGTACATTAATCGTTCGGGTGTACCTCGGACGGGCGGGCAACGTGCTAACACCAGGCACTGATCTCCATCGGAAACACAGCTGTCGGAGTGTCGCAAGCGAACCCGCGTCGCAGCACGGTGATACCGGCCGACCGTTGTCAATTGGAACATCTCACTTATCACCTGTTTAAAGATAGGAAAGACATTATTCAAATGACTGGCTCTCACCGAAAAGACTATCCATCGAACATGCGATAGTGATATGTGGGGTGAGGAAACGGCGAAGGTGAGGAAGCGCTCCGGCAAGGTCGAGGAGTTCGACAGGCGCAAGCTTGAGGAGTCGATAAGACGCGCTGGCGCACCTCCTGAGGTCGTCAAGAGGGTCTCTGAGCGTATCAAGCCGAAGGAGGAGACCTCGTCCGACGAGCTGCGGAGGATGGTGGCAGAGGAGCTCAGGCGCGAGAGCACGACGCTATCGGGCGCGTATATGTCGACGAAGAACCTCAGGATACGAACATCCTCGGAAGCCAGAGCCGGCGTTGCGAGGCTGAACGAGGAGCTCCTGAAGGAGCATGGTGCGAGATCCGGTGGTCACGTGATGGTTCGGCACAAGGACAGGGAGGCCAAGATGCAGGTCGAGGCGAGCCCTGAACTGAACCCGCACGAGATCCAGGTGAGCAAGTCAGACCTCGACAAGCTTGGGGCGCAGGAAGGAGTTCGCTTGGACGTGAGATTCCCCAAGTGAGCTGTCGCGGGCTCAGGGCAGACCCAGCCTGTGGGGCCGACCCAGTCGTGGGCTGGCCCCTCAAACCCATTGCATCAGATTCTGCGGCTCGACCTACTGTTCTGGTTCGGCCTGGTCCACCTTCTCGTCGGAGACTGTCTTCTCTATCGCACCCGGCACGAGCAAGTCCATGAACTTCTCGAAGTACAGCTTCTCCTGAAGCAGCTTCTCTCTGTCAAGCTCCAGGTCTGCGACGGCGGAGATGGATCCTGAGCCGAGGCTGAACGATTCTTTCCTGAGGCGGTCGAGGTCCTTGGCGAGGAACTTCTCGTGTTCGATCAGCCTGTTCCCGATCCTGTCCATTGCCATGTCCTTCAGCATGTTCTCGAGGAACTGAATCTGATCGTGCTTCGTCTTCTTGGACTTCAGCATCATGGCGGCCTCATGCTTGAAGTCCATCCGCGCGCCGGCATGCTCCTCATCTGTGGTCGATATCCAGACGAGCGGGTGCTCCGGTGAGTTGAAAGTGACCTTCTCTGGCACGAGCGTCTCCGCGGATATCTTGGTGGCCGGGTCGCCTCCGGAGTGGTATATCGCGTAGAAGCTCATCCTCTCCAGGAAGCTCACCTCGATGAAGTCTTTCCTGCTCCTATCGACTATCGTCGGGTTCTCCTTGGCCAGCTCCTCCAGGATGGCCATTGGGGTCGCGTCCGGCTTCCTGCTGCCGAGCATCTTCGACGCTCCCGAAACGCACTTGAGCGGCTCGTAAGTCCTCGTTAGCCAGAACGACGGCGGGAAGTTCGTCCATGAGCGCTTCTTGGTGCCATCGTCCTTCTTGACCTTCAGCTTCGAGAACGAGAACGTCGAGAACTGGTA
>JBFEPA010000053.1:0-9067 GCA_041550275.1 Thermoplasmata archaeon
CAAGGGAGACCTGGCGGCCCTGGGCGCCTTCGAAGTGGAAAGGCACGTCGGCACTGTAGTCAAGGGCTCGAAGATGCATTTCATCATCATCAGCAGGGACGTGGTCGAGGACGAGGAGACGAAGTTCTTCAGCGAGATGCTTAATTCGGTCGATGGCGCCTTGGACGCGGCAATGGAGGGCAAGATAGCCAAGGCCAAAGAGGCTGAGGAAGCGGCCAAGGCGGAGCAGGCCAAGGCGAAGGCCGCCATGGATACCGTCTATGCCGAGCGAGAGGAGATCGTCAGCGAGACTGAGGAGATGGACCTCCTTCGGACAGAGCTTGAGAACCTCAGAGCTGAGACATCGAAATGGCAGGACGAGCTGAAGGAGTTCGAAGCCAAGGTCAATGAAAGACACGGGCAGATAAACGAACGCGTGACGCTTCTGTTGGAGAGGGAGCAAGCACTCGTACGCAACCAGAAGGCCTTCGACGCTGCGATGGCGGCGAAACGCGGCCTTTCGAGAACCATGCAGGAGAGCATCGCGGAAGGCATCGCTGAATACGAAGCAGGCTTCGCCAAGCTGTCGAAGGAGAGGAGCGAGTTCGAGGCCGCGCGAGCCAACCTGGGCAAGAGCCAGGCAGACCACGCAAAGGAGATCCAGGAGTGGCAGGTCAAGGTTGAGGAGTCCAAGAAAAGGATCGAAGGCCTGGATAAAGAGCGTGCAGAACTCGCGACGATCAGGAACGACCTCAAAGCCATGGAGGAGAAGCTCAGGCAGTCCGACAATGAGCTAACGGAGCGGAAGCGCAAGCTGGACGAGTCCGTCCGGGATCACGAGGTCGAGAAGGCAGATCTCGCTGACCGAGCCGAGGATATCGACTCCAGGGAGAAGGCGACAGCCGAAGGCGAGGAGAAGCTCCGAGCAGAAAATGAAGCATACGATGGCATCAGGGCTGAGCTGGAGGCAAGCAGACAGGATATAGCAGGCAGGGAGTCTGCCCTTGCGGAACGCGAGTCCGAGCTGAAGGAGAAGATCGCCTTGTTCGAGGCGGAGAAGGCCGAGCTGAACAGCCGCCGTGGCCAGGTGGAGGCGAACGCGGAGGCGCAGCAGGCTGAGCTGTCGACGCTCCTGGCCAACATAGGCAAGGAGAACGAGGGGCTCCAGTCGAAATCAACGGCGCTCGAGCAGCTGGAGGCACAGCTCAAGAAGCGCGAATCGGAGGTTCTCGAGTCAGAGCAACGCGTGGAATCGCTGTTGAGGGAGCTGGACAAGCGCGATAAGGACATCGCGAAGAAGGAGGCCGCCTTGGAGGACCGAGACGCCTCGAAACGTGCGGATGAACTCAGCCTTCAGGAAGAGCGGGCAGCCCTGGACCAGAAGGAGCGGGAGGTACAGGGGATGGTCTCCCAGGCCGAAGAGCTCAAAGCGGGCCTCTCGGCGAAGGAAGAGGATCTCGCAGCGAGGAGCGCTGAGCTTGAAGCTGCTAAGGCCGCCGCCGCCAAGGGGGAGTCCGAGCGGTCGCAGATGGAAGCGAGCCTGTTCGAGAGGGAGGAGAGCCTCAAGAACAGAGCGGACGAGCTGGACTCCAGGGAGAAGGCACTGGCGTCGATGCAGCTCGAGATAGATGAACGTGACAAGTCACTGAGCGAGAAGGAAAGCGCCATGCACGATGAGGGCTCCAGCCTCAAGTCAAAGATGGATGAGGAGCTGACGAGGTTGGAGGACGAGAGGAAGGCGCTCGACGGCAGAGCTGCGAGGATCGATGCTCGCGAGAAGGAGATCATCGCAAGGGAGGAGGCGGTCTCCAGGTCGATGGCGGAGGTGGACGCCCGCGAGGCCGAGTTCAGCCGAAAGCTCGAGGAGATGAACAGGAAGGAGATCAACCTCGAGGAGGAATCTGGCAAGCTGGCCCAGGAACGCTCCAAGGTGGAGTCCATGAGGGAACGGCTGGACAAGCACAAGCAGCTCATAAGCGAGCAGACCGACAGCATCTCCGACATTACCAGGCGGTTGGAGGAGCTGAGGGCGAAATCGCGCCAGCGGCCAGCCGTGAAACCCGAGGGCGCCGACAAAGAGGAGCCCTCTGACAAAGACAGCCCACAGTGAGCATACATAGCCGTGTCACGAAGGCGAATCCGCCGTTCTCAGGACACGGTCGACTTATTCAGGCGAGAACGGGCCAACCGTCTTGTTCGAGCCGCCGCCCAGCCTCCAGGAGGGTCTTTCTGAACAACGGCCTTGTCGTCGCTGACCTGCGCAGATGCCTGGCGACGAACGGTCTGGCACTCTCACGCGCCTCGCAGCCAGATTCTTTCTCGTAAGCGTCCATGAGCTTCGTGCACAAGTCGAACTTCACGGGTGTGAACAATGGCTCGCTCCCGAGGATGGATGAGATTATCCCCCCGATGTCCTCCATCGGATCGCCTTCTACGACGTCCTCAAGGTCGACACCGTAAACGCGTCCGTCGTGCAGAATGAAGTTCGTCAGCTCGGCATCAGCCATTATGGCGGGTCGGCCGTCATTGCCCATCCTCTCGTGGAACTGCGCAAGCCACCTCGCAAGGGCTTCCGCTGCCTCCGTGCTGAACATGTGGTTAATCAGTGAATCGCACCGCTCGCCCGGCACGTACTCGATCACCATGTAGTCTTCGGACCGATAGAGCGGGAATGGAACGTCAAGGCCCGACTGCCGCGCCTTGGCCAAATGGGCAAACTCATCCTCTGCCCTGCCACAGAGGGAACGCTTCAGTATGACCGGGCGCACGTCGGTCTCGACGACCCACACGCGATTCCTCTTGCTGTGGATCAGCCGCTCGTTGATGACGACCACTCGCTGGTTTAGAGCATTCCTCAGTGCGTTCCAGCCAGTGGAATCCAGAAGCGTCAGATCCTGCGGCATCCATCTCCCCTATGCTACCTCCCGCAATAAGTACTCTCTGGCCAGTCCATCACGCGGAGGTAACAGCTGGAGGCGTCGCCTCACCGCGACCGCGAGAGACTCCGCACTATGGAGGTGTCCTCGCGCAGGAGGTCCACGAGTTGCTTCGTCGTGCGCAACGCCTCGTCGATATCGTTGCGGTGCAGAGCGTTCATTGCGGCCTTCATCATGACTATGTACTTGGAGGAGTCGATACCCTTCATCTTCGCCTCGACCACGAGGTTCCTGGCCTTCGACAGCTCCGTTCGGACGAGGTCCGGAATGTCGGGCGCTACGGTCTCCTCTGTCTGCCGCGCCAACGCTGACACAAGCGGCCAATCGCCCTCGCGGCACGCCTCCCAGGCGTCGCTCATCAGCCGCCTCGCCTTCTTCGTGTCGCAGCCGATCGCACTCACCTCAGATATCATCAGCTCGAGATCCTCAAGGAGGCGAGCAGAACCTGCGAAGCCATGCATGGCCTCGGCGTATAGAAGCTCTCGCGACTTGGCCCGAGGCTTGACTATTGAGAACACATCGAACTTGCTCGGAGACGACACTGGCGAGGAATCCTTGACCTCGTTGACCTCGACCTCCTCGGGTTCCTCCTCATCGACTTCTTCCGCTGTGGGGCCATCGGCGAATATTGCGCCGCAGAACGGGCAATACGAGTCACCAGAGCCGACCATCATGTCGCACGAAGTGCACTGGTACTGCACCTCCTGTGCCATCTCAGCGCCCTTCTGGACCGGCAGATCAGGCAATGGAACATCCGCGGGTCCGCTGAAGGCGGGGGGCCTGCTGCGACCGATTGGCTCGCGCTCTGGAGGCCTGGGGGAGTCGGACGGCAGAGACCTGAGTGTCCTCTGAAGGCGCTGCCTTGATTTTCCCTGCTGGTTGGTGTTCCTTGCGTTGTATCCAGCCATCTTGTTGTCACTCCCCGTGAGTTCTTACACTTATTAATTCTGGGACGCCTGAGAACTTAAAGCATATGCCATGGCTATCATCGCGTGTAACAAATCAATGCGCCACGGCATGGGAGAGCAGAGCTCAGCTGCGGCCGATCATCTTGAGGAACTCCTCCTCGGAGATGATTGCCTTGCCCATCTTCTTTGCCTTCTGCAGCTTCGAGCCGGGGCTGTCCCCAGCGACAACGTAGTCCGTCGATTTGGTCACTGCGGCACCTACAGCACCTCCGAGGCTCTCCACCGCGGTTGCCGCCTCTGCCCTTGTCATGGACTTCAGCTCGCCAGTGAACAGGAAGGTCTTCCCGTCCAGAGGGCCCTCGCTGCGTGCGCTCGCCACCATGCTCAGGCCGACGCCGCGAAGGCGCTCCACGAGAGTGACGTTGGTGGGATTGTCAAGGAATCGTCGCACCGACGATGCGACGATGCGGCCAACGCCGTCAACCCGAGACAGATCTTCGACGCTGGCGGCGATCAGGGCATCTATGGACTTGAAGGCGACGGCGAGGTCGCGGGCAGTCGTGAACCCAACATGCCTGATACCAAGGGCGAATAGGAGCCGCTCGAACTCCTTCTTCCTGCTCGCATCCACGCCGTCCACAATGTTCTTCGCAGACTTCTGCGCCACACCATCTAGCGATGTCAAGCCCTCAGTCGTCAGCGTGTACAGGTCCGCGACATCGCCCACAAGCCCGGTGTCAACCAGCTGGTCGATCAGCGACGGTCCCACACCCTCGATGTCCATAGCATCTCTGGAGCAGAAATGGAGCAACCTCTCCTTCACCTGAGCAGGACACGAGGCGTTGTCGCATCGCCTGACCGCTTCGTCGTCCTCCCTTGAGGTCTGCGAGCCACAAGCGGGACAGAGCAGTGGCATCTTGAACGGCCGCTCCTCGCCCGTCCGCGATTCTGTTATCGGCTTGACGACCTGGGGAATCACGTCCCCCGCGCGCTCGACCAACACCCTGTCGCCGATCATCAAGTCCTTCCGGACGATCTCGCCTTCGTTGTGCAATGTCGCCCTTGAAACGGTGACGCCGCCGATGTCGACAGGCTCGAGGACCGCAACAGGTGTCAGCGCACCGGTCCTCCCGACCTGAACACGTATGTCGACCAACACGGTCGTCATCTGCTTAGCTGGGAACTTGTACGCTATGGCCCACCTGGGGTTCTTCGCGGTCGAGCCGAGTCGCCTCTGCTGGTCGGTGGAATTGACCTTGATGACCATCCCATCGACCTCGTACTCGACCTCGTCGCGCCGGGATTCCCAGCTCGATACGTGGGCAATCACATCGTCGATCGTCCTGAAAACGCTCACTGCTGGGCTAGTCCTGAGACCCGCCTTTGCGATCGCCTCAAGGCAGGCGGTGTGTGTGCCTGGCATAGGTTCGTCGCTGAAGCTCAATGAGTAGAATATCGCCTCGAGAGGCCGCTCGGCAGCGACCCTGGGGTTCAGCTGACGAATAGAACCAGCAGCTGCGTTCCTTGGATTGGCGAACAGCTGCTGTCCCGCCTCCTCCCTCTCCCTGTTGAGGCGAGTGAAGCCTTCTATTGGAAGGTATACCTCACCTCTTATCTCAGAGGTAGAAAGTCCTGATGACTGGTCCAGACGGAGAGGTATGCTGCGTATAGTCTTCACATTGGATGTGACGTCCTCGCCCACGCGGCCATCGCCCCGGGTGGCGCCTCTCACGAGTATGCCCTTCTGATAGAGCAACGCGATGCCGAGACCGTCAATCTTGAGCTCGACCACATACTCGACCTCTTCGCCAGGAAGCCATTTCCTCACGCGGCCATCGAAGTCCCTCAGCTCGTCCGCGGAGTAGCAGTTGTCCAGACTGAGCATCGATACCCTGTGTTCGACCTGTGAGAACTCGTCCACAGGCCTCCCTGAAACCCTCTGTGTCGGGGACTCGGGCGTGATGAGTTCGGGATTAGAGGCCTCGAGCGCGGAAAGCTCCTTCATCAACAGGTCATACTCGCGATCCGAGATTTCGGGGTCGTCCTCGACGTAGTACTTCCTATCGTGGTGCGAGATGATCTCGACCAGCTCCTTGATCCTCTTTCGCGCCGCCTCGTTCACTCCGTTCACCCCCTCCTGCCACGCAACCTCTTCTCGACCCCTGCAGCATCGAGCGTATTGAGGACATCGCCTCTCTCAAGCCAGCCACGCCTCGCTGTGATGATACCGAATCCGAGGTAATCAAGGTGTCGGATGGAATGAGCGTCCGTCCCTATCGACATCATGACGCCCGCCTCCTTGGCCATGCGGCAGTGAGCATCACGGAGATCCAACCGGTCTGGGAAGGAGTTGATCTCCATCATCACGCCGCTATCCTTGGCAGCCTCCAGTACTGCGGCGAAGTCCATCTGTGCAGGGTCGCGACGGCCGATTATCCTTCCTGTCGGATGGCCGATGATATCGACCTCTCCAGACTGTATGGCTGTCACGATGCGATCGGTCATCTCCTCCTGCCCCATCCTCAGGCGGGAGTGTACGGACGCGATGACGAGGTCGAGCTCCTTCAACACCGATGAGGGCAGGTCGAGCGATCCATCAGCCAGTATGTCAACCTCGCTACCGGCGAATACGCGAACCCTGCCTCCCACGCGCTGCTCCGCACTTCGAATGGAGTCTATCTGGGCTAACACCTTCTCGGGAGGAAGGCCGTTTGCGATGGTAAGGCTCTGCGTGTGGTCTGTTATGGCGATGAAACTGTAACCCCTCGTGGCGACCTCAGACACGATGTCGTCGATCGTATCAGAGCCGTCGCTCCAGTCAGAATGCACGTGGAGGTCCCCGTTGACATCAGATGTCCTGAGCAACTCAGGAAGGGTGCCCTGACGGGCTGCGTCTATCTCTCCCGCATCTTCCCTCAACTCAGGTGGTATCCAGGGAAGGCCAAGGGCTCCATACACCCCGTCCTCGGTGTCGCCGGCGATCGTTCGGCCCGAGTCCCTGTCGAACACGCCATACTCGTTGACCTTCAAACCTTTCTCGATACCCAGCTTCCTCACGAGCACGTTGTGCTCCTTGGAGCCTGTGAAGTACTGAAGCGCGGCCCCGTAGCTCGACGGCTCCACGACCCTAAGGTCGACCTGGAGACCTCCGACCAGGCGGACGCTCGTCTTGGTAGGGCCACTGACGATGACCTCTTCGACCGGATCATAGCGAACGAACGCCTCAGTGGTCGCATTGGAATCGACGGAGCCCACGAGTATATCGATGTCGCCAATCGTCTCCTTCCCCCTCCGGAGGCTCCCGCATATCTGTATGTGTTCCAGATGCAGCTGGCCCTTCAGGTACTCGACACATGCCTCCGCCACAGGGAGGGCTTCACCCAGGTAGGCTCTTCGACCCTTGGACTCGAGCGTCCTGATACCGCTGAGTATCCTCTCCTCAGTCCGCTCCCCGAAGCCCTTCAGCTGCCTGACCCTGCCAGCTAAGGCAGCCTCCTTCAGCTCTTCCAACGACGAAATCCCAAGCTCCTTCTGCAGAGCCGCAGCAGTCTTCGGGCCGATGTCCGGGACCCTGATGATCTCAAGGAGTCCAGGAGGCGTTTCCGCCCTCAGTTGCTCTAGGTACTCCAGATTTCCTGTCCTCACGAGCTCCTCGATCTTCTTCGCGATGGCAGCCCCGACGCCAGGGATCTCTCTGTGGCTCCCGTTCGCAACAGCGGAGGTAATCTCCACGTCTAGCTGCTCGATCGCAGCGGCTGCGCGCCTGTATGCCTGAGGTTTGAACTGCACTCCCTGAAGCTCAAGGATGTCCGCTATCTCATAGAACACCGCCGAGACGTCCCTGTTTCGCATCACAAATCACATGCTGGCCCTACCTGATTCCGATTGCCTGGAATATATGTTTCCATCACGCGCGATCCACCCAAAGAAGGGCCAACATGAGCCTGAAGGTGGGAGAAACGGTTCATACGCTTTCTCCTGAGGACTTATGGAACGAGAATCTTGGATACTGGACGTGCTAATGCATCGAACATATATACCATCATTGATATGTACATACCAAAGGTGGTATGATATCGCATGATGGATCAGGGCCTTCTCGTCATACTGGCGCGGCGCGGAAGAATCGACATTGTCCGGACACTTAAGTCCTTTCCCGACAGAGATTTCAGCATCAACGAGCTCGCAAGGGTCTCAGGCGTCCCCACCATGACCACCTGGAGGGCGGTGAACGAGCTGAGGAAGGCGAAGGTCGCAAAGGTGCGGAAGGTTGGCAACGTCCACTCTGTCAGGATCACATCCGATGCCTCGAAGTTGAAGATGCTGAGGCTCGTGGAGGATACGGACCCGCAGAAAGCCAGCGCGCGCAGGTTCGCCCAGGAGATATCCGAATATGATTGGGCAGCTGAATGCAGGCTGTTCGGCTCGATAGGGCGAGGAGAGCATATTCCAGGCGAAGAGGTCGACATCGCCGTCGTCTACGACGAGAAGGTCGTGACGGAGGAGGCAGTGAGGGACGCCGCGGCACAGTTGGCCCAGAGGCTCCATCGCGACACCAACGTCACTGTCGTGCCGCTCTGCGTCTCGACGAAGGAGATGGCGAGGAGGGGAGGTCTGGCAGCCGAGCTGCGAGACAAGGAGATCATCTGGGCGAGAAAGGCCTGATGATGAACCCTCGAATTCGCATCGACGGCAACCCATGCTGCTGCACCAATGACTTGGGCCAAGCGGGCAGCAGGTGGACTACTGTGACCTCACGCTCGAAAAATGCTCGTACACGTGCCTGGCGATCTTGGCCTCTGCCTGAATCGCCTTGTCCTTCTGGCCGTCCTCGATGTTCTTGAAGAAGCAGCAGAGGACCACATGGGAGGTCGTCGACACGTAGATGACGCCCGCATTTGCCACAGAGCACGCTGTGTCCCCCGACTTCAGGGCGACCGGTATCTCCGGCGACAGCAGGCACGACATCGAGGTCGTGCTCTCCTCGCGCATCAACATAGATAGTATCGTCTCGCTCGACTCAGGCGAGACCACCTCATGCTTGACTATCTTCTCGAGGAGCACACCGATCTCTCCGGGCGAGCCGACATTGTCGAAGACCTCGTCGTAGATGCGCTGAGTCTTCATGCGCTTCTGCGCCTTCATGCCGTATAGGCTCTCGTACTTCTTCCTGAACTCCTCGATCGTCAAGCCTGCCGCCTCTCGCTCGGTCTGGTTGAGAGCCTTCATCCTCTCAATGTCCGA
>JBFEPA010000054.1:0-8999 GCA_041550275.1 Thermoplasmata archaeon
CGTGTGAGATGTCCTGCACGACTCCAAGAAGCTTCAACTCGCTCACCGAATCATTTTTATATCTTGTGCTCAGCGCCCTATGTGCGATGTTATATATAAGGTTTTTCTCAATCTATTTAAGTGTTGGGCATCAATCTCCCCACGCGTAAACGCGGAAGGTCTTCATGCCAAGTTTTTCGCGATAGGTGTCGTCATGACAGAGGTTCCCAGGACTCATCCACGGCGCGAGTCGCTCGAGCTGCGCGAGCGGTTGGTGCAGGGCATCTCCGATGGCATCGTCGCACCGCAGGGGCTCATCGCTCACGGGAGAGGCGAGATGTTCTACTACTTGCTGGGTGAGCGCACAACCAAGGAGGCCCGGGTGGCGGCGCGAGCAGCTTCTGCGATGTTGATCAAGGCTGCGCGCCCTGTGATATCCGTAAACGGGAACGTGGCGGCGCTTTGCCCGCGCACTGTTGTGGAGCTGTCCAAGACCGTCCCTGCGAGAATCGAGATAGGACTATTCCATAGGTCGGACGAGCGGCTGTCGAAGATACAGTCAGCGCTGGAACGAGAAGGAGCGACGGATGTCCTCGGCTTCCTGCCGGACGAGAGCATACCTGGCTTGGAGGGTGCGAGAGGCCTGTGCACCCGAGAGGGCATCTTCTCAGCCGATGTCGTTCTCGTGGCGCTCGAGGACGGCGACCGCGCTGAAGCGCTCGTTCGTATGGGCAAGAAGGTCATCGCCGTGGACCTCAACCCGCTCTCGAGAACCGCCCGCTCAGCGACAGTAACCGTCGTGGACGAGGTGACGAAGGCCCTGCCGTTGATCGCTGGCACTGTCGAGGAGCTCAAGGAAGACGCCGCCGAGGTCGAACGGGCGCTGGAACGGTACGACAGGGACGAGAATCTCCGTGCGGTCATGCGTGCGATGTCATCGAACCTGGGGCAGGCAATGCCCGGAGCCGACCCGGGTTAGGCATGCAACACCTTTTTCTCGGCGCAATGTACTCCATCGTGCAGGTACGATGCCGTCGAACGAGTTGCTCGATAGGGGCGTGAAGAGGATCGAATGGGCGAGGACGCACATGCCAGTCCTCGCGGAGATACGGAAACGCATGGTCAAGGAGCAGACCTTTGAAGGGTTCAAGGTCGGCATGGCCCTGCACACGGAGGCGAAGACGGCAGTCCTCGCGCTGACGATACAGGAGGCTGGTGCGGAGGTCCGTCTCACTGGATGCAATCCCCTGTCGACGGACGATTCGGTCGCACTTGCGCTCAACAAGAGATATGAACTCGAGACTTATGCTAGAAGGGGGCAGTCACAGAAGGATTACTACGCGTCCCTTAACCGCGTGCTCGATATGAAGCCTGACTACGTCATTGACGACGGCGCCGACCTCATATTCCTGCTGCACACCAAGCGGAAGGAGCTCTTGAGCACCGTGAAGGGGGCGAACGAGGAGACGACCACTGGCGTCATGCGGATCAGGGCCATGGCACAGGAGGACTCGCTTAGATTCCCGGTCATGTCTGTGAACGACGCTTACATGAAGTACATGTTCGACAACAGGTACGGCACGGGCCAGTCGACCATGGATGGCATAATGGCAGCGACGAACCTCGTCATCGCAGGGAAGAACTTCGTGGTTGCAGGGTACGGATGGTGTGGCAAGGGCATCGCCATGCGCGCCAAGGGTATGGGGGCAGATGTCACCGTGTGCGAGGTGGACCCCATCCGCGCCATAGAGGCGCGCCTGGACGGCTTCGCTGTCAAGCCGATCGCAGAGGCCTTGAAGAGTGCGGATATGGTCGTCTCAGCGACCGGTTGCAAGGACGTCGTCACAGCGAAGCACCTTCGTGGCGTCAAGGACGGTTGCGTCCTGGCTAACTCAGGACACTTCGACAACGAGATATCGAAGTCGGGCCTGAGGGCGCTGTCCAAAGGACGCAGGAAGGTCAGGGACTCCGTTCACGAGTATCAGTTCAAGAATGGCAGGAAGATATACCTGTTGGCAGACGGCCGGCTGGTGAACCTCGCTGCGGGCCAGGGACATCCAGCGGAGATAATGGACATGAGCTTTGCGATACAGGCACTCTGCCTAGAGTACCTTGCGTTCAGCACGCACTCTCTGGAGCCAGACGTGTACGATGTGCCGGACCACATCGACGAGAAGGTGGCCAGGATCAAGCTGTCGACCATGGGCGTCAGTATCGACCAGCTTACGGACTCTCAGAAGAAGTATATGAGGGACTGGCGAGAGGGCACCTGATAGGCCTGTCACAGAATTTGCCTCGGACACCTGCCCGTTATTAAGCCAGTACCTCTCCAAACGATGGGCCGTCAGTATACAGATTTTTCAAGTACGGCGGAGGCGATACGGGTTTACGGATGTGAGGTGCGTGCGCAAGAGGAATTTCCTGGGGGTTTATGGTCATGCGGCGATCGACATCATATACTCGTCCGGGAGTTTCCCGCAGCCCAACACTTGTGTAGAACTGGTGGACAGGCAGGAGTTCTTTGGCGGCACAGGGGCGAACCTAGCGAGGATGGCCTCGTCACTCGATGTGAAGACCTCTCTCGCAAGCCATGTAGGGGATGACTTCCCGAACAAGTTCAAGGAGGTGCTTAACGCCGCCGGCGTCGACACGACGGACATAATTAAGGTACGCGGGCAGAGGACATCATACATCATCATGATATCCGACGCAGAGCACAACCAAATCGGATTCGTGGACCAAGGGGCCGTTCGCCTGCAGGATACGCAGCCGCTCAGGACGCACACGGTTGATTCGTCGAAGTTCGTGCACATAGGGACAGGTCGGCCGGCTTACTTGCTGAAGGTGGCGAAGCGTGCCAGATGGCGCAAGAAGACGGTCTGCTTCGACCCCGCACAGGAGATACACTACGTATACGACCCAGAGTCGCTCAAGCAGATGCTCGAGTACACACAGGTGCTCTTCATGAACACTTCCGAGCTGGAACGGGCGAAGTCATATCTGAACCTGGAGGACGACCGAGAGCTGTTGTCGTACGTGGGCATGATAGTCAACACCCTTGGCAGCGACGGCAGCAGAATCATAACCGATGACGATGAGGTGATAGTCGGTGCGATCACCCCCGATATGGTCGTCGACACGACCGGTGCGGGAGACGGTTTCAGAGCTGGGTTCTACGCCGGCCTCAGCCGCGGACTGCCGGTCGAGGAGTGCGCCTGGGTCGGCGCTTCGGTGGCATCGTTTGTGGTGGAGAGCGTCGGGGCGCAGAGCGCGCTGCCCACGTGGGAGATGGTGCAGAGGCGTGCGGCCCGGAGGAAGAACGTATAGGTACGCCCGGGGCACACAAACCGGTGTAGCGCGGCCGACATATCGTCCAGAATGCCAGCCCCGAAAGCTTTATGAAAGGACATCCCATTATTGGGGATTGGTGAGACCAGATGGCCGTGGGTTTTATACTCATAAGCACTGCGCCGGCAAAAGAGCATGAGGTCTACAACGAGCTCCTCAAGGTAAAGGAAGTGGTGGAGCTCCATCCACTGTTCGGAGAATATGACCTGATCGCGAAGATTGAGGCTGAGGACTTCAACCTGCTGGGGCAGGTCGTCGTTGACAAGGTCCGCTCGATCGCCGGAGTGATCGACACTAAGACGCTGACAGGTATAAAGTTCTGAGTCGTTGGTCTTGGTTGGTGGATCCGATGGAATGGCTTGAGTTCCTGACAGTGATTATCCTGGTGTTCGCCCTCTTCATGCTCCTGGCAGGCGTGTTCACGGCGTACTTCGGTAGCGGCAAGAGCAGGATGATTGGCGTTATCCTCGTCGTCATCGGGCTCGTCGTCGGCGTGATGTGGGTCGTGATGGGATTGGATTCCGTCGAGATCATCGAGGTCAATATCAGCAAGGTGATTTGGGACGCATTCCTGTACATCCTCGCTGGCGTCATCGGCGCCATTGCGGCGATAGGGGTTTTCCTCCTCGCCATAATGAAGTCGTGAGCGCGCAAACCTTTTTCTACAAACTCCACCTCTCACCTTTTCGATGAGCATCCAGATAGTCTTAGGCAGCAAGAGCGACCTCAAGGTGGCCGATAAGGCCACCACCGTGTTGAAGGAACTAGGTGTGAAGTACAAGGTGAGCATCGCCAGCGCTCACAGGACTCCGGAGCTCGTAGACAAGCTCGTGTCCGAGGCGGACGCGGAGGTGTTCATAGCGATCGCGGGACTGTCCGCCGCTCTTCCCGGTGTCATCGCGGCCCGAACCAACCGACCGGTGATTGGCGTGCCGGTCAGCGGGGCGCTGAACCTTGATGCGATACTCTCAGTCGTGCAGATGCCCCCGGGCATACCCGTTGCGGCCGTTGGGCTGGACCGTGGAGAGAACGCGGCCCTGCTGGCGGCTCAGATACTGTCCCTCAAGGACGGGCAGGTTCTCGAGGCCCTTGAGGGATACCGGCAGAAGCTGAAGGACAAGGTGGCCAAGGACTCCATGGAAGTTGATGCATAGATGTTCGACCCGCAGAGGTTCATTGACGATCAGATAGCGAAGCTGCGCGAGACGGTCAAGGGCAAGGCCATAATCGCTGCGTCGGGAGGCGTTGACAGCACGGTCTGCGCCGCGATCGTTAGCAAGGCCATAGGCGACCAGCTGCTGGCAGTGTATGTCGACACGGGCTTCATGAGGAAGGGGGAGACCGAGGCCATCGACGGCATGCTGAAGCGCCTTGGTGTAAACCACATCATAGTCGATGCGAGTGACGAGTACTTCGAGGCGCTCAAAGGCGTCACGGATCCTGAGAGGAAGCGGAAGATAATCGGCGAGAAGTTCATACGCGTCTTTGAGAGGGAGGCCAACAAATCGGGGGCTGAGTACCTCATCCAGGGGACGATCGCCCCGGACTGGATTGAGAGCGGTGGTGGCCTCAGGGATGTCATAAAGTCGCATCACAACGTGGGCGGCCTCCCCGCCGACATGAACATGAAGCTGGTCGAGCCACTTCGCGATCTGTACAAGGACGAGGTGCGGAAGGTCGCCAGGGCACTGAAGATCGAGGTTGCGGAAAGACAACCCTTCCCCGGCCCTGCACTTGCCATAAGGGTCATGGGTGAGCCCACCAGGGAGGCGGTCGCCATAGTCAGAGAGGCGTGCGCCATCGTAGAGGAGGAGATCGAGAAGGCAGCTGCCGCCGGCAAGATGGACATGCCATGGCAGTACTTCGCCGTCCTCCTGCCAGTCAAGAGCGTCGGCGTCCAGGGCGACGTCAGGGCCTATGGTTACACTATCGCAGTGAGAGCCGTCCAGTCGCTGGACGCGATGTCCGCTGCGTACATGAAGATACCACACGACGTTCTCGAGGCGATATCCCGCAGGATAACGAACCGCATGAAGGATAAGGTCAACAGGGTCGTGTACGACATCACGGACAAGCCGCCCGCAACGATAGAGTGGGAATGACCACCCTCAGCAGAGGCTTTATACTCCTGCAATGTTCCATGTCTCATGCGAGTTCTGGTCGTTGACAACGGTGGCCAATGGACCCACAGAGAATGGCGCGTGCTGCGCGACCTTGGAGCGGAGACTGAGATAGTCCCGAACCGTACGCCGGTCGACGCCGTCGTCGCCGACGGCTTGCTCCTCTCAGGCGGATCTCCGAGGGTCGGTCTCGACGGCGAAGCCATGGGGATGTGCGGGGAGTACCTGGACAAGCTTGCCATCCCGATTCTAGGGATCTGCGCAGGGCATCAGTACA
Organism: Thermoplasmata archaeon; assembly: GCA_041550275.1. GTDB lineage: Archaea > Thermoplasmatota > Thermoplasmata > UBA10834 > UBA10834 > UBA10834. Next base: position 5,725 of record JBFEPA010000054.1, read on the forward strand.
TGGCCATACATATGGGGGGCAAAGCAGAGCCATCCGTCACCCCGGAGTTCGGCAAGACGCTCGTGAGCGTGGTTGACGAGGACGACCTCTTCAGAGGACTGCCCGAGTCCTTCATCGCATGGGAATCGCACAACGACGAGGTGACGGAGCTTCCACCGGGGTTCAAGCTGCTGGCGAATTCTGAAACATGCCCCGTCCAGGCTATGCGGCACGAGTCACGGCCACTTTTCGGCCTACAGTTCCACCCAGAGGTCGAGCACACAGACAACGGCTACGACATACTCCAGGCATTCCTGGACGTATGTGAGGCTTACAAGAAGGGTTGAGCGATGGACCAAGCCATCAAGGAAGTCCTGATCGAGGCGGCGAGGACGCGGCAACGCAAGGAGCCCGCGGAGAGGGCAGTCGGCCGAGCGGTCAGGCGCAAGGGCATGGACTATGGATTCTACATCGCCGCGATGTCCGACCTTAGGGATATGGCCGCGTCAGAGAAGATCGAGGTGGAAGAAGCGCTGAAGCGGCTTGCGGAGTCAGAGTAGCGCCAGCACGAGCAGCAGCATCACAATTCCGACAGCCAAGGCCAGCATAAAATATGCGATTCTTGTGCTTGAGCCGAAGGCGATAGGCACAGGGCCGATCAAGATGACCCCTCCATACTTCGTGCTCTTGCCCTCTGTCCCTCTGCCGGCATCGCCCTGGCCAAGGTACTCTGATTGGATCTCGGAACCCCTCAGAGGTGCGAAAAGCAGCGCGAAACCCGTCAACATGCCAGTTACAATCAACGCAACTCCTATCAGGAATAACGGGTCGGAACCCGAGATGATTGGGAACACAACGGCCAGCGACACTTCCGCCTCGCCGCTCGCCACGGAAACAGCCACGAGCGCCAGGCCGACTACAAGGGTGCCTATCGGAATCAACGACAGCGGGCGCATATCAAGCGAGTCCTCCGGGGCCAATCAAAGACGCTGGCGAGGCGTGTTATCGCCTCCGCCAATCTAATTAGTTTGCCCATTATCGAGTCGGACCTAAGAAGCCTTTTATCAAAGCCCGACAATCACCGTCAAAGGTACTGGCATGACCACTCTCAAGGACCACCTCGTTCAGATACTCGAGTCGAGGCAATTCGAGGTGGAGGAGAAGGACGGATATCTCTACGGCCAACGTGAGGACGTCTCAGTGGTGATCATGGCAGCTAGTGACCTGATTGCTGACGATATCGATGACTTCATCAAGAATGTCAAAGGCTTCTCGGGGAGGAAGGTCGTCGCCTCCCTCTCCAAGCTGGACGACCGTGTTCAGGCGCGCCTTCAGGACCGAGGCATACACTACTGGGGCAGAGAGGAGATGGAGCACGAGATCGGCACGCTGCATCTCCGTACCACATCCGACGATGTGGGTGGCAGTCTTCTGGATGAGGTGATATCCGACGAACTGCCCCTAGTACTGGCTGAGCCACCCGAGCAGTCCGTGCCGATAATCATCGAGAGCACTGAGGTGCGCTCAGAACAGATCGTGAAGCCGACTATCTCCCTTGAGGATGTCAAGTACATCGCCCGCCACGAGGTGCAAGGGTACAGGTACGCTCTCGAGCTGATACCTCATTTCCTCTTCCACTATGTGCTTAATATCGACGCCAATCAGCAACGCGCCGGGATCGTTGCGGTGAACGCGATGACTGGGCATGTCGAGACATGGCGTTGGGGTTTCGAGCTCGTGGATTCGATCGATGCTCCCAGCTCGAAGAGGGAGCCTACCATCGAGGAGGAACGGGGGCTGGAGCTGGCACGCGAGATTGTCTCGAAGGAGTACAGGTCGTACGTCGAGACCGTGAGGGACTACGGGCACTCCGAAGTCATCGAGCGGACAAGGTCTCGTGACGATGCGATAGTCATCGAGCAGAAGGGATTGGTATATCTGCCAGTATGGTGCGTGGAGGGCAAGGGAGGCGCCCTTCTCATCAACTCATCGAGTGGCAAGATAATGAGCGAACACCTGCACGGGCCCGAGTCTAAGCGAGGTTGAGCTTCCTGAACCTCTCAAGGATGCCAAGCCAGTGCGAGCCTCTCCAGTAGATCTTACCGCAGGCTTCGCATTTCCAGAAATCCTCGTTGGACGCCAACGCCCCCTCGGGCACCTGTCCCGCGACTTCGTCCTTGGCGATGCTTGCCAAGCTCCCGTTGCAGGCAGAGCACCTGATTGCGCTCTCGTTGAATGACAGTGCGTGCTTTGTGGCAACGATCTTCAGTTGCGACTCGAGGTCGTCCGCCTCCAGATAGGTCGCGCTCGGACGGTTTGCCAGCTCCTTGTCCCGGGTTAGTATGTGCCTGTGTTCCGTGGATGCCAGCTGGACAATCTCATCGTCATCAAGGTGTTTGCCGTAGACCGTGTCATAGCCGAGCATTCGGAGCCATCTTGCGAGCGACCCGAGCATGCTGTCTGCGACGAATCGCGGGCGGTCGTCATCGGTCACTTGGCCACCTCGTACTCGACGAGCACACCGTCTCCGACGACCTCTGCGTTGCGCAGCCGCAGCTCAACAACCTCATCCATCGATGAGGCGCCATCTCCGCCTGCGGCGGTCGGCGTCGAGTCGCCTCCTATCACCATGCTGCCAATGAATATAAACAACTCGTCCGCCAGGCGTTCTTTCAGAAACGACCAGATAACCTCAGCCCCTCCTTCGACAAGGACGGAGCGAACACCCCTTTCCTCGAGCATCGGCAGCAAGCGCTTGATGTCCACGCGGCCAGCAGTGCCGCATCTGATCGTCTCAGCGTTCGGAAAGACCTTGGTGCATTCGTCGGATGTGACTATGATGGTCTTCGATTCGCCGTTGAGCACCATTGCCTGCTCAGGCGTGCGGCCTCTGGAGTCAAGGACTATCCGGACGGGCTTCCTGGGATTGTCGACGTACTTCGCCTTGACCGCCAGTCTCGGGTCGTCCGTCAAGACGGTGCCTATCCCAACGAGGATTCCGTCGACGGAGTTCCTCAGGATGTGGACACGCTTCTTGTCAGTCTCATTTGAGATGTCCGTCTGCTTGCGACTGCTCAGAGCTATCTTACCGTCTGCTGACATAGCACAGTTGATGGTGACCTTCAAGCGAACCGCTCCCAGCATGACGATAGCCGCTAAGAAGCTTTCCGATGCGCCATCCATAGGTCAGTACTTCGCATAGGCCAAGCTGAGATCCGCCCACAGTTTTTCGCCCTTCTGCCAAGACTTATATGGCGTCTACCACATTCGGGCAATCCATGGACGGCGCGGACATC
>JBFEPA010000055.1:0-8860 GCA_041550275.1 Thermoplasmata archaeon
AAGAACTCGCCATCGGTGATATTCATAGACGAGGTAGACTCGATCGCGCCCCGAAGGGATGAGGTGCAAGGGGAGGTCGAGCGTCGAGTCGTGGCACAGCTGCTGACGCTCATGGACGGCCTCACGACAAGGGGTAATGTGATAGTGATTGCCGCGACCAACAGAGAGGATGCTATAGATCCCGCCCTGCGAAGACCGGGAAGGTTCGACCGGGAGATCGAGATAGGCGTGCCCACTGCTGAAGGGCGTCTGGAAATACTCATGATACACACGAGGGGCATGCCTCTGGAAGAGGATGTGAAGCTGGACAGGATCGCAGAGATCACCCACGGGTTCGTTGGCGCAGACCTCGCCGCGCTCGCCAGGGAGAGCGCCATGCGCGCGCTCAGGCGCTACCTTCCAGATATCGAGTTCGGCAAGCCGATACCTACCGATGTCCTGGAGAAGATGCGCGTGACCGCCCAGGATTTCACGGACGCCCTGAGGGAGATAGAGCCGAGCGCCATGCGAGAAGTCCTAGTTGAGATACCCAAGGTGTCATGGGAGGATGTCGGCGGCCTGAGCAGCGTGAAGGAGGCAATGAACGAGGCGATAGAGCTGCCGCTAGATGACCCTGAGGCATTCTCCCGCCTCGGCATACGGCCGCCAACCGGGATACTGCTGTTCGGAGCGCCCGGAACGGGCAAGACCCTGATTGCCCGCGCTGTCGCCAACGAGTCCAAGGCCAACTTCATCTCGATCAAGGGTCCTGAGATCATGTCCAAGTGGGTCGGAGAGAGTGAGAAGGCCATACGAATGATATTCAAGAAAGCCAAGCAGGTGGCCCCATCCATCGTGTTCCTGGATGAAATCGATGCGATCGCTCCTCGGCGCGGTAGCCATTTCGACTCTGGAGCGACCGAACGAGTGGTCAACCAACTCCTCACCACGATGGATGGTTTGGACTCAATGAGCGGCGTGTTCGTTATCGCCGCAACGAACAGGCCGGACATCCTGGATAAGGCGCTTCTGCGCCCTGGAAGGTTCGACAAGCTACTGCTGACACCGCTCCCTGACGAGGAGACGAGGCTCAAGATACTCGAGGTGCACACCCGCGATATGCCGCTCAAGAACGTGGACTTAAAGGCCTTGGCGTCGCGTCTAGAGGGCTACGTCGGCGCTGACATAGAGAACCTATGCCGAGAGGCCGCGATGATCTCACTTCGCAAGGACAGAAAGGCCGTTTCGGTGACTGCGAGCCACTTCGAGGAGGCGATGAAGCTCGTAAGAGCTTCAACGGACCAGGAGACCGCGAAGATATACGAATCTCTCGTCCAGGAGATGACCACCGCAATGTCTAAGAGGCCCAAAGATGATAACGCCCTCGGCTACTACAGGTAGTTTGGAGATGGGATGACAATGCGCAAGTTCATTACCGAGCTGAAGGGCAAGACTGTGATGACAAACGATGGCCAGATACTCGGCATGATTGAGAATTTCCTCATAGATACGAAGTCTGGCGACCTGCAGAACGTTCTCGTGATACCTGCCGAGGAGATAGAGTCGAGACTGTTCAAGACGGATTCGGACGGAAGACTCGTACTGCCTTTCAGCGAGATGAGAGCGGTTCGAGACGTCGTCGTGATGAACATCGCCTAGACGCGGCGAGTCCGGTCTGGAAGGAGCGCTGGACCTACCTTCTGTGCTGACGCCTCTTCTCTTTCAGTAGGCGGGCCACGAGTTCCTTCTTCGTCCCCCTCGAACTCAAATCGAGTGCGATACACAAGGCTTCGAGCTCGGACTTCTTCTTGTCCTTGAGGGTCTTCGCATTCTCGTGTTTGAGCAGTTCGCGCTTGGCATTCTCGCGGTCGATCTTCTCCTTAGCCTTTGTCGCTGCGCGCGTAGGCGCCTTTGCTGGCGCGGGCGGTGGCGGCGGTGGTGGAACAGCCTCCTTTGTCTCCTCCGGCTTTCTCGTTGATCTGTGAGCCACCGCCTCGCGAAGGTTCGCATTGGCGTCCTCGAACTGGGGCGCGATCCTCAGAGACTCTCTGAACGATATGATAGCATCGTCGACCTTGTTCAATCTCAACAAGGCTATGCCCTTGTTGTTGAAGGCTTCCGGAGTCTCCATTATCTTGATGGACTGTTCGAACGAAGTGACCGAGTCCTCAAGAAGATCCAACGACAGTTGGGTGAAGCCTTTGTTGTTCATCGCAGTCGTTGTCGGGTTAATCACAAGGGACTCCTCGAAGCAGGCTATCGCCTCCCTGAGCCTCTCTTCCCTGTAAAGGACGCACCCACGGTTGTTCCACGCAGTGGGATTGCCCTTGCGCAACCTCATGGCCTTGTCGAACAGGGCGCCTGCCTCTTGCCAATCGCCCTTCTTCAGCATGACGACCCCGAGGTTGTTGTGCGCCTCGGACGGGTCGAAGGCACCGCCCGTAAGCCTTGTGAACGTCTCTGACGCACCTTCGTAGTCTTCTGATAACAGCTGGAGCACTCCCTTGAAGTTGCGCAGCGTCGACAGATCTTCGGTTGCCAGAGCGACTTCAACATCTTCTATCGCGAGGCGGTAGTCTCTGCGCTTCACCGCCTCTAGTGCGGATGCCGCGCGGGCCTGCCATCCACGGGATGATTCTCTGAGCGAAGTGCTCACTTTAACGGCCGCCTCGCTCTCGCCTGCCACCATCAGCGCCATGTGCAGGTTGTAGAGAGCGGGGGCATAGGTATGGCTAGCCGTATGTGCCTGCTCGTAGGTCCTTATCGCCGCGTCGAACCGACCCTGCCTGAATAGGACGTTTCCGGCAGCTGTCAACAGACGTGGGTTTTCGCCCTCCAACCTGAGGGATTTGCTGAGGTACTCGTGAGCCTCATCCAACCTGCCGAGCAAGAGCAGCAGCTCGGCGCGGTCGCCATAGAGCTCCTCTGCCAGCTGCTCGACTGTCTCGAGCTTGTCCTCCGCCAGCATGTCCCCGGCTGCGGGCATCGTTTCAACACGCACTGATGATGACTCCTCAACCTTGGCCAAGAAGATCTCTTCCACAAGCCTCGGGGCCTCCGCGAATGTTCCATCCATGGCTCCCTTCAACTCCGACAACGCGTTGCGAGATTCTGCATCACTCTCGTCAAGTCGAAGCGCCTCTTCGAAACACTTCTTAGCCTCGGAGCGCCTCTCAAGCTTCAGCGCAACCGTCCCACGCAACCGCCAGCCACGGGGCATATCAGGCTGGGCGTCCGTCACCTGAGTGAATGCGACCAGAGCCTCTTCGTGCCTCTCCATCTCGAAGAGAAGGTTACCACGGTTCACGAGCGCCTCAACATAGTCGTGTCGGAGAGAAAGCGCATGATCGTATGCCTCGAGGGCATCCTCGAGACGTCCCAGCCGGTGAAGTGTGACTCCTCTATTGTTATGGACCTTCTCCTGGCGGTAGTTTCTTCTCAGCACTTCGTCGTACACGTCCAGCGCTTCTTGGTATCTCCCGAGCCTGTGGAGCGTAGATCCCTTGTTGACGAGCGCCTTGAGGTTTAGAGGATTCATCTGGAGGGCGTGGTCGTAGCATTTCAGCTCCTCCTCGTGCCTCGAAAGTGAGAACAGGCAGTTGGCAAGCGCGAACCATGTGTCGTCACTATTCCTGTTGATGTCCAGGGCATGTCTGTAGCATTCCAGAGCCTGCTCGTGATAGCCCATCTCATCCAGGACCATCGCCTTCAAGCGCCATGTAGTGTCGAGGTTCTCGTTGGCAAGTATAACCTGGTCGACGCACTCCAGCGCCTTTAGGTAATCCCTGTTTGAAAGGGCGTCGTAGCTCTCGGCTATCTTCTGGGCAATCGATTCCTCAGTCGTCTCGGGAATCTCCACCAGTCTGGCACCGCGTTCGCTCGCCGTCTTAGCTGTCTGAATCAATTCCTTGTCCAGATCGAATCGGCGAATCAGGGCTGCAAGCTTCGGGCCGTCGGCAACCTCCACGTCGTTCGCCTCAGCGACCTTGACCGCGTCACGTAATATCGTCGATGACGACATCACCAACCCTTTCGGCGCGCCGACCCTGCCCATATAAGAAACGAGACTCTCGACAGATTGTCTGGATACGGGCTCCTGGCGTCTGGAGACAAAGGCGACGTAGTTCTCGTTATCAGGCCTGTGGACGCAATCTGCGATGATGAAATCGGACTTGAGGCGTTTCTTGGATATCTTGAGACCGAGGTATCCCAGAAGGCGCGTCGTGAATGTATCGAACTCTGATTCCGACAACGCGTGGAGCGACTCGAGCACGCGCTCGTCCGATCGCTCGCTCAGGATGCGATCCAGCTCGACCATCACGTGCCACCCCCGTCGGTAATTGACCGCAGCAGCTTCACGGCGTGCCTGTTGGTCGGGTCTAGCCGCACGCTCTCCTCCAGACATGCCACCGCTTCCTCTGTCATGCCTATCGCGTTGAGCGCCTCGCCCTTCTGGCCGAGCGCGTAGGAGTCGTCCTGGTACAGTGCGAGATACTTGTTGTATGCATCTATGGCTCTGCGATACTTCTCCTTCTCCAGCAGCGTGTCTGCCTTGAGCAGCCACGCATGTCTGTCGTTCGGCACTATCGAGTTGTACTTGTCAAGGCACTGAATCGCTGCACCCCATCTGCCCAGGGCGCGCATCGTCTTGCCCTTTCCAAGCCATGCCTTCGCGCTGTTGGAATCTATCTGCAATGCCCTCGAATAACTCTCGTCTGCGCCGTTGTACTTCTCGTTGGCAAACAGAGTATCGCCCATGGACGCCCATGCATCGGCCAGCTCTGGGTCGATTGACACGGCCCTGCTGAAATACTGGACGGCGGCGCCCCACTTTCCCTCCTTCTCAGCCACGATTCCGCGCCAGTACCATGCGTGAGGATCGTCCCTGTTCCTCTCATAGAATGCATGGACTCGCTCCGATGCTGCTGACAGATCCTCGGACTCGACCAGCGCCTCTATCAGTACGAGGTTCGCCTCTCTCGAGCCGGGGTCTGCGTCAACTATGTGCCTGGCGCGCTGTACAGCGAGGTCATAATCCTTCGCCTCCAGAGCTGCGACCGCCAGCGATAACGGCGACTCATCAGTGGTTGTCGCGGTCGAGACTTCCGGTTCCCTACTTATGCGGGCCATCTGCCTCACGCGAACCCTCGCAAGTGCGGGCTGAGACGGGGCATGAGTGAGTTCCTCGATAACGTCGAAGACCTTCTCCTCGATGCCGGGGGTCCTTGAGATCGTCCTCTGCCTCTCGGCCAATGTGGCCTCCTCGTCCCTTCCCATCGCTCTGAGGGTAGCGATCAGCCTGTTGTGGGCGTCGATAAGACCTGAATCCAGGGACAGCGCCTGGTTGAAGCACTCGAGCGCCTCATCGCTTCTGCCCACCTTCAGCAGTATATCGCCCTTCAGCAACCATAACGGCGCAGAAACTGACTGCACCAGGATCTCGTCAACCATGGACAGCGCATCAACCGGGTTACCCAGCTCTAGCTCGGCCTTCACCAGGCATTCGGCGATCCTGTCGTCGCTGGGGAAGTGCATACGTGACTTCCCGAGGTGCTCCTTGGCGGCCTCCCAGTCGCCCGTTTCGGTGCACAGCATGCCGAGGTTCCAGACTGCGATAGAGAAGAGATCGTCGCGCTCCTCGACTCTTGAGAAGTAATCCTTCGCCCGGCCGACGAGGTACGCCTTCTTCTCGTTCCTCCAGGATCGACCGGCGGTTCTGAGCAGGATGCCGTGAGAGGCGGTCCAATGGACAACGCCGAGGCGCAGGCAGATATCACTCGGAAGAGCTACACCGGTCCTCTCCGAGAGCGCGTCGATCAATCGCAGAACCATCATTATGGTATCCGTGGCATCCTCCGTCAACGCCATCATCTGGGAGTCGTACTTGACGGGTACGCCCATATGCGCAAGCGTCCTGTTGCAGAGGTCGATGAGGCTTCGGGTCTCCGCTTCAGTCAGTCCGTCTACGACGGTCTCCTGGAGAGTCTTTCTGACATCTGCCGATGCGACGAGTGAGAAATCCCTGTCGGCAGTCGGCCCGAGCAAGCATGCGATGGAGCCTTCTGATCTGAGCCGAGCATAGAGACTCGGCCCTATGAGAACAGGGGTCAGGAAGAACCGTGCTTCCATGAAGCACGTGTCGGCGCAATCGCCACAGATGAGTGCGCCGTCTTCGCATTCGCCATCACACTTGAGACATGACAAAACGTGTCTCCTCCAATGGAAACGGATAAGGGTTTTTTGATATAATCATACTGCCGGGAGTTCACGCTCTCCCGAGGGACTTAGACATGTACTTGTCTATGAGGTCATAACCGAGGCGTCTATAGTAGTCGCGCGCGCCTACACCACTAGTCACGGCCAGAGACCCAAATCCAAGAGACGCCGCCTTGTCCTCACAGCAGGACAGAAGGCTCTCGCCGAAACCCCTGTGCTGCCATGCCCCTGTAGGATTCTCGTCGATTGGTGCCATCTCGCCGTACACATGCAATTCCCTTAGCCTAGCAGGATGTTCCGATGGGTCGTCAGCGCACCTCAGCCGAGCGTATCCGACAAGACAGCCGCTCTCCTTTGTGGAGAAGCTGAAGAAGTACTCCGTGCCGCCACTAGCTCTATAGGGGATCTCGGAGAGCACGACGTCTTCGGGTTCCGACGCATCTCCTCGTACCCCCATATGCCCCACCTCGCGACATCGTATGCATGCGCAGCGATCCCCGCGGCGTTTGAGCTCCCACGACGCTATCTCACGCAGATGGCTCTTGCGCACGCCAGCCTCTATAAGTTGGACAGGGATGTCTCGCTGTACTCTGAGTATGCGCACCCATGATGGGGTGCGCTTCTTCATCTCCACCACCAGTGACGTCATCCCCTCGAGCGTCATGGGAGCGTAGTCGCCCGCTCTCCACATTTCATACAGCTCTGTCCCCTTGATGACCAGTGTTGGGTATATCTTGAGCATGTCCGGCCTGAATCTCTCGTCCTCGAACATCAACGAGAACGAGCTGAGGTCGTTCTCAGGGCTGCTGCCTGGCAGTCCTGGCATTATGTGGTAACATACCTTGAGTCCTGCCTCTCGCGCTCGGGCAGTGGCGTCGGCTATGTCGGCGACATGATGCCCGCGTTTGACGCCGTCTAGGACGGCGTCGTCAAGTATCTGCACGCCAAATTCCACCTTCGTAGCTCCCAACGACAACGAACGCGCAACATGCTCGTCCAGAAACCAATCAGGGCGCGTCTCGACGGTCAATCCGATGCATCGGGACGCAGCGCTTTCGTTCAAGCCATGGGCTGATAGCAGGTCCCGGGACTCGCGTGAGTTCATGGCGTCAAAACATCTCTTCACAAACCATTCCTGATACTCAGGTGGACGCGCGGTGAATGTTCCGCCCATGATGATCAAATCTACCTTGTCCGTCCTGTGGCCGATCGCAGCCAACTGCGTCAGCCGTGCGCTGGTCTGCTTGAAAGGGTCATAGCCGTACATCGCCGCCCTCAGCGCTGCTGGCTCTCTGCCGGTATACGACTGAGGGCTATCGTTCGACACGCCTCCTGGGCAGTATGAGCATCGCCCGTGCGGACATTCGAAAGGGCTCGTCATGACAGCCACGGGAGCGACGCCGCTGATTGTACGGACCGGCTTGTTCCTGAGCAGTGGAGCGACTGTTGCCCTCAGGTCGTCCGGAACCTGTTCGAGGAGCTCGTAATTGGTCGGCACGCGCGATAGGCCGTATTTCTTGCACAGCGCCGCCTTCGCCTTGAGCACGCCGCCCCGGCTTGCGACTTCGCCTCGAGCGATCATCTCCAACAGATCGTCGATGTAGCCGGCTGGCACCACTTCCGCAATCTCTGTCATCGGTCCGGCACTTCCCTCTTGCGATCTTATCTGTAAGCTATAGAGTTGCTATCATCGTCGCGTGTACCTTCACCCGCGTTCGGGCAGACGGTTCCAGGTCTGGGCGTCACCGCCAACAGCCTGATATATGTCTTGTCGGGGAGTGGTTCGAGGGCGACCACTCCCTTAGAAGCCAGTGACTTGAGCGATAGCATCAGTGTGTCGCGTCGGATGGAGGTCTCCTCGCGAAGCTCCTCCGCCGTTATCGGATACCGCTGCCGCAGCACCTCGACGATGCGTGCTTCGATCGCGTTCAATCTAACGGTCATCTCATGCGCCGCTCTCACCCGAAGTAGACGGAGTCTCCTTCCTGGTCCTTCTCCTTCTTCTCCTTCTCAGCCTTGAGCACGTCGATCGAGAGAATCATGTGCGACGGTATCAGCCTTAACATCGACTTGTGTTCACCGACGGGAGACTGGACCTCCATCACCATGGCGGTGTCGTGTGCGATTGCGGCGTATCCCTTGAACACGCCCACCGTCTCCATCGGCTTGTCCTTTGCCTCGAGGCTCTTGACCCTGTACTCCGACCCTTCCGTGAGGGTTATCGCATCATCTTTTCTTGGCATGCTTATACCCCTTCTTCTGAATGAGTTCCTGCATATGGTCTACTGTCTTACGGTAGTTCTCCATCGCGACCTGGACATGCGCTTCCGTGAAGTTCCAGGCCTTGCTGAGGTTGCCGTACCTTATTCTGTAGCCCTTCTTCGAGGACCCGTCCGGCCTGTCGACACTGGCCTCCTCCAACAGGTCGAAGCCCTTCAACTTGTTTATGTGACGGTATACAGTCGTCTTCGTCGTTCCGAGCGAGGCAGCGAGGTCCTCGACCACCCATACCTTCTCCGGCCTTCCGAGAAAATGGTCTATCACGAGGCGATACGGGACGCTGTCGCGGATGTCTGTGACCTCTGTCTTGGGATCGTAGCCCTTCGGGAAGTAGCCTATCTGGTTCAGGAACAGTATGGCTACCTCCTCGATGTCGGACAGGGGT
>JBFEPA010000056.1:0-8817 GCA_041550275.1 Thermoplasmata archaeon
ACATACTGGCTGAATATCCTCTTCCAGCCGGCGTACTTGTAGTAGTGCTCGCCCTCGCAGAACTCGAAGACCATCCTGAAGTGGATGGTGCTGTCGACGCTGTAGTACCAGGACTTGATCGAGTCGCCGACCCTTCCCTGGGTCCTGTCCGTGAGCGAGACATTGTCGACGCCGAGGAAGTCAAAGTCCTGCTTGAAGCTCCACTCCTCTGGATAGACGACGAACGCTGCAAAAGTGGCGCTCTCGGGGGCCAGGCTGAGGTGGACGTTGATCTTGTTGAATCTGGACCAGATCCTGAAGAAGTCGTCCAGTAGGTTCTTGTTGATCATGACTCTTTGAGTGTTCTGCTCGACAACGTTGTCACTGATCTCAAGGGTCTTCTTCTCGAGCTCTTCGTCGAGTGCAGCGAACCAGTCAGCTTCTTTGCCTTCGGCCTTGGCCATTGTACATCCCTTGGTGGTGATGCTGTTACATGGATATAAGCATTTGGCATTTATTCAGCCGGTCTTTTATTTTTCTGGCTAGCCCTCGATTCCCCCGCTACGCCGCCGTCCCGCGGCAGGATTTCCACAGCAACGTAGAAGTAAGCGCAAGCGTTTGCTGAGTCGCTCATGACAGACATATGGACCCAGCTTATGGACTACCTGTCCGCCAACCAGACGGACCCGGCAACATACCTCCTGATATTCTACATATTCTGCGTCGCCGCGGCGGTGATACTGCCGATACCGGTCGAGATCGCCCTCGTGGTCAACCCGAGCATCCCGATTGCCGTCAAGGCGGCCGTCATGGGCCTGGGCAAAGGCACTGGCGCGCTTGCAGTGTACTTCATCGGCAGGAAGATCGACGAGACGGTCGGGCAGTACGCGAAGCGCTGGCGATGGTACAACTGGCTCCTGGTCAAGAGCGAGAAGCTCGTGCGCAAGTACGGCTACATCGCCATGTACGCCATCATGTCGATACCAGGAATGGTGGACACAATCCCGCTGTATCTATTCTCCATACTGAACAAGGAGGGTGAGCTAATGACGCTCAAGTGGTTCGTCGCTGTGAACATATGTGCCGGCGTCACGCGCGCGTTCCTGATATACGGCCTCTTCACCGCCTTCGGAATAGAGCTTTTCGGATAGTACTGACTGCACTGTTTGTTCGATAATGCGCCAGAAAGCATTAAAGAGGCCGACAGCGTTGATTAAGCCTCCGAAGAGAGTGTATTGATGGACGTCGGATGCCCGGAGGCCGGCCTTCCAATGGACCGCGACATGGTCATGGTCGTCACCATTAACCAGTCGCTCGTGCGGTCGCATGGCGCGCGTTTCGTATCGGCAAAGTTCCTGGTCGATTCGCAGCGGACGAGCGCCGTCGACGGTCACTTCGAGCTCGAGTACGAGCTGAAGGACGGCACTCGCCTGAGGGTCCACTGCAAGAAGGTGGACGAGGAGATGACGTTCAAGGTTTTCAGGAACGGCACGCAGCTGAACTACACGGTACCGGTGAAGAAGTACGTGTCGTGCGACCTCGTGGCCGGACAGTCGGAGGAGTACGAGGAGCTTATATCTCGCTGGCTCAACGACCTGAAATGACGCCCGCTATGTTATCTTCTGTATGGTCTTCAGCGTGACCATGCCGTTCGTCAGGTCGAGCTCGTGCATCTTTGGCGGGACGACAGTCATCCGCATCTTCTGGATGCTGAGGTAGTGCCGCACCCTGTCGGTCCCCCTTTCTATCTTCATGTCGAACACGCCGTCGAAATCCGGCGCCATGAGGTTGAACAGCCCCATCCGTATGCCGATCGGGAAGGTGTGGAGCACGACCGTCTGGAACGCCCTCAGGTCGCCGAACGCCCTCCGACCCCATCTCATCATCTCTACTGGGCTCCTGCTGGTCAGCGTCCCGGCGACGTTCTCGCATACGGCCCTCAGCCCCTTGATGTCATGTAGCCGCTCCACGGCGGTTGCGAGGCCATTCTGGAGTATCTTCTCGTCGTCTATGTCCGCAACGGTGATGATCTTCTTCTGCAGTTCCTTGTCGACCCCTATCATCGACGTGCGTTTATGCATGGAGTAGCAGTCCAGGAATACGAGCTCGTCGTTGGCGATGTTCTCGGAGACGTCGAACCCCTGGTGCTTCATGCTGTTGATGACGCTCGCAGCTGACCGCGTCAGGCAGCAGTAGAGCGCGGGAAATCCGAGCTTCAGCCCCTCTGCGATGAATTGCTGCTGGAACGCCTCTGCGAAGTTCGATGCCTCGGTTCTAAGCGCAAGCGAGGAGTTCGTCGGGATGCCCCCCTGAAGCACCGTGTCCAATCCCGGGATGCCGCTGGGGACGCGCGTGACTATCATGGGACCTCCGTCAAGTGATATGTGCCTGCGTATTTGCCGTTTGTCATTGCGCTCGGTTGTGCTATCGCTTGGCAGGTGCCTCGACTGGCGCCTCGTCGTCCTCATGCCTGACCATCCTGAGGATGACGATGCCCGCTATCACAAGCGCGACGCCAATGAGCTGGAGTCCAGCGACCGCCTCGGACACGACGAGGACCGCCAGCGCCACAGCCGCGACGGGCTCGACGCTCGCCATGATGCTCGCCTTGCTCGCTTCGATCCGTCTCAAGGCGACCATTGACATGAAGAACCCGACGGTGCACGGTATGAGCGCGATGAGGAACACGAGAATCCACGCGTTCGCAGAGAGCGACGGCATGAGCGACTCCCTGGGGTCAGTGATGACGATTAGCGCGGGCAGCATCATCGCGGAGAAGTATAGCGCCACGGTGTTCGGCGTGTATCGCTTCAGGAACTTCTTGCCGTAGATGTAATACGCCGCAGCCCCGAAGGCTGTGAACACCCCGAGGCCCACGCCGACTGCGTTGAGCCGGATCGCCTCGAGGTCATATGCCTCGGACACGAGTACACAGCCCACGAATGTGACCGGCAGTGCGACAGTCTTCGCCAGGGTCATCTTCTCACCGAGCATAAAAACGGACGCGACCGTCACGATGCTCGGGTAGGAGCAGAGCAGTATCACCGCGGTGGTCACGGATGTCATGTCTATGCAGTTGTACCACGCCACGGAGAACAGCGATCCCGTGACTGTGCTGAACAGAAGGAACGGCAGGATGTCCTCGCGCCTGATGGATAGCGATGACCTGTCGAACAGGCACAGGACCGCGAAGAACATGGCCGCGCTGAATATCTCAGAGTACAGCGCTATGACGCCCGTTGTCGCGCCATCGTCTATCGCCAGCACGGTCAGCGTTCCCGATGTGCCCCACGCGACGGCGGCGAGGATCATCAGCGTGTAGGCGATGTTCTTTGATATCTTCAAGGGCTCGACCTCTCGTATCGGGCCGGGAATCAGCCGTCTCCTTCTTCTAAGTATCTCAGAGGGGTGAAATACATAATGTCAGGGGGCGTCATGAACGGGCTGTTGCAGGTTGGCCGCGTATCTCCCTGGGGGCGACGACCGCCAGCAACACGAGCGATACGATTGCCATGACCGCGCCGAACTCGAAGGTCGCGTGTGACCCGATCGAGTCCCACAGGAGGCCCGCTATGATGCCTCCTGGAAGCATGACGAGGCCGACACCTGTGTGGAACGCTCCGAGGGCGGACCCGCGCATCTCCTGCCCGACACTGTCGACGACATATGCCTTGAAAACTCCCTCGGATGCAGCCTTGTACGCGCCGAACATGCCGAACCCGAGGACCAGCATCCAGAGGCCATCGGCAACCGCCATCACGGCGCATGTGGCGGCGAACACCACGAACGACGCAGCTATGACCGGCTTACGGCCGAACCTATCGGAAAGGCTGCCGAATGAGGTCGCCAGCAACGCGAATGCTATGTTGAACAGCAGGTACAGCAGCAGCACGGAGGTGATCGACAGCCCCTCCTCGTCGCCCTTCAGGAGGAAGAACGCCACGTTGACTTCTGCGATGTAGAACGCCATCACGACTATCATCAGCAGCCAGAATCCTCGGCCGAGCCCCCTCATGTCCTTGAGGAATGCGGCCTCCGTCTCGCACCGGGGGCGCTTCTTCTCCCGCACGAACAGTATGATGACGAGGACGGAAGCCAGTGCGGGGACGGCCGCGACAGCGAATATCGTCCTGTAGTCTTCAGCGTCGTAGTCCCCCTCGAGCCCTATGCCCATCGCGAGCACGAGCGCTATGAGTCCTATGACCCCCAACATCGCGCCGAAGGTGTCCATGAACTTGTGGAATCCGAACGCAAGCCCCATCGACTCGCACTCGGTGGAGTCGGCTATCAGAGCGTCCCTTGGGGCGCTCCTCACACCCTTGCCGACCCTCTCAGATATGCGTATGCCGAGGACATGCCACGGCGCGGTCGCCACGATCAGCAGCGGCTTGACCAACGCGCTCGAGCCGTAGCCCGCAAGAATGAACGGCTTCCTGCGACCGATTCTGTCGGAGAGCCAGCCCGAGGGCACCTTCAACAGTGCGGCAGTCGTCTCCGCCGCTCCCTCGATGAGGCCGATGATGAGGCCGGTGGCGCCGACGGATACCAGGAAGAACGGCAGTATAGGGATGATCATCTCGCTGCTCATATCGGTCAGGAGGCTGACCACCCCGAGGACGACAACGTTCGCGCTGACGCCCTTAAGGATCCTTCGCTTCGACTCGCCAGGTCTGCGGGATCGCCCGGGCATTTACCACCAGCTCTGGCGCAGTGAATGATGACGCTGGTCTTTAACTATCGCAGTCTGTTGCCCTCCTGCGGACTCGTGCGTCGTGCGCAGTAACAGCCACGCTCGAAAAGCTCCTGGCAGACGCTACTCACTCGCTTGGATGCATGGTAACTTATATATCAGTCGTTCGAATACATCGGCTAATGGTGTCCAAGGAACAGATAGCGAAGATTATAGATGGCTACGACAAGGACAACCTGACCGTGGCCACCGCTTGCTCGCACACATCGCTGCAGATCTTCGATGGCGCCCGTAAACAGGGCTTCAAGACGCTTGGCATCACCGTCGGGCAGAAAACCAAGTTCTACGACGCGTTCCCCAGGGGCAAACCCGACGAGTTCTACAAGGTCGATTCGTACGCGGAGCTGATGGACCGCACGGACGAGCTCATAGGGCGCAATGTGATACTCGTTCCGCACGGGTCGTTCGTGGAGTATATGACGCCAAAGCTGTTCGAGTCGCTCAATGTGCCGACGTTCGGCAACAGGCGTGTTCTCGAGTGGGAGAGCGACCGCGAGAAGGAGCGCGTGTGGCTCACATCCGCCGGCATCGAGATGCCGTACAAGATAGAGGACCCGAAGATGATCGACCGGCCGGTGCTCGTGAAGTACGACGGCGCCAAGGGCGGCCGCGGCTTCTTCATCGCGAAGGACTATCCAGATTTCAAGCTCGGCATAGACCACTCGCAGAAGTTCTCGATACAGGAGTACATCCTCGGCACGCGCTACTATGTTCATTTCTTCTACTCGCCCATCAGGGAGGAGGGCTACAGGCTCAGAAAGGGCGTTCTCGAGCTACTGAGCGTCGACAGGAGGGACGAGTCGAACATCGATGAGATGTACAAGCTTGGGGCGCAGGAGGAGCTGAAGAAGCTTGGATTCTTCCCTACCTTCGTCGTCACGGGCAACATACCGGTGGTCCTGAGGGAGTCCTTGCTGCCCAAGCTGCTCGACCTGGGCGAGAAGGTCGTCGAGAGCTCCATCGACCTGTTCGGTGGGATGCTGGGGCCGTTCTGCCTCGAATGCATCGTCACTGACAATATGAAGATCAAGGTGTTCGAGATATCATCGCGTATAGTCGCTGGGACGAATCCGTTCATCTCGGGGTCGCCGTACTCCGACCTGATAGAGCCAGGGTTGTCCACGGGCAAGCGTATTGCCCAGGAGATCGACTTCGCGAGGAAGAGCGACAGGCTGAAAGAGGTCTTGACGTGAAGGAGTACGTGTTCATCATTGCAGACGCCGAACTGGAGATAGTTCCGGAACGCATCGCGCGCGAGCGATGCGTGCTCAACAGCGCACGCGCGCGTCAGAAGAGCCCGGACAGGATGCTCCTGGACGCGTCCCATCATCACCCCGCCTTCGGCAAGCTGCCGGACGGCGACCGAAGGGGCCGGCCGGACATAGTCCACCTGTCGCTTCTGTTGGCGCTCGACAGCGACATCAACGCCCAGGGCCGTATGAAGCTTTTCGTCCACACACGCAACGACGATGTCATCGCGATCAACAACGAGACAAGACTGCCGCCCAACTACATCCGGTTCATCGGGCTGATAGAGCAGCTGTTCGAGCAGAAGGTGGTGCCGTCGAGGGAGAATGCGCTCCTCGAGCTCCGCCACAAGGTACCGCTCGAACTGCTGGTGACCGCCCTCAAGCCGGACGAGGTGATCGTCCTCGACCCTGAGGGCAAGGAGGCGTCACTGGAGGGTGAGATAACATCTTCCGAGGCGAATCGGACAGTGATCATCATGGGCGGCTTCTCAAAGGGGACCTTCACCTCCGACATGCGCAAGTTCAAGCCGAAGCGCGTGTCGCTTGGAACCAGGATGATGAAGGTCTGGACAGTCATGTCCAAGACGTTGCGTGCGATCGAGGCAGCCGATTATGTGGCCGAGACAGCACCCGTAGCGGAGAAGCCCGCTAAGAAGAAGGCTAAGAAGGCTACAGCAACTTCAGGAGCTCGTCCCGCTCGCAAGAAGAAAGACGAGTAGATCTTCCGCCCCTGAGTATCGTCGACTTGCCTTTCTCTGGAATCACCCTGCCGACTATCGCGGCATCCACATTCTTGGACCGCAGCGACTCTATGTACTTCTTTGCATCGGCTGGCTTGAACGTCGCCAGCAGCGCACCTGACCCCAGCAGCCCGAGCGGGTCGATGCCGTAGTGTCCGCATATTACGTCCGTCTCATTCCTTACGGGCACCTCGTCTGCTCTGAACTCGACTGACAATCCGGAGGCGTACGCCATCTCATAGACGCCCATCATCACGCCACCCTCGGTGGGGTCGTGCATCGCGCTCACGCCGAACGACAACGCCTCTTTCGCCTCAGGCAGTATTGATAGCCCGGGGTCGAACAGAAACCGCGACGCCTTCTTGACGAATCCAGGGCCGAACTGCCTCGTTAATTCGTCCTTCTTGAGATTGGCGATTGTGGCGGTTCCCTCGATGCCGGCTCCCTTCGTCAACACTATCGAATCGCCTGCGCGCGCGCCTGAAGTGAGAACGGGCTTGCGCCCTTTCTCGATGAGTCCGTGCATGTCGCCGACTACGATGGGGTTCGATATCCCGGGCGTGACCTCGGTGTGTCCGCCAGTTATGCCCACTCCGAGCTCCTCACACGCTTCAGATATCTGACGCGCGATTCTCTCAGGGAGTTGCTCGTCGGAGCCTTCCGGCAGAAGGACAACGGCCTGGAACCATGCCGGCTTGGCGCCCCTGGTGGCCACATCGTTCGCGTTGACATGGACCGCGTACCAGCCGATCATGTCGGAGGCGTATGTGACGGGGTCAGTCTTGAGCACTAGCAGATTATTGCCAAGCCTGACGACCGCTGCGTCCTCTCCGAGCTTCGGGCCCAACACGACCGAATCGTCCTTGGCGCCCAGGTGACGGATGGTCCGTGACAGTATCTCCGGCGGCAGCTTGCCGGTCTTCAGCGTCATCGTACCGTTCGAAGGACGTCGGCGAATAATAGCGTTTCCATGGCGACATCGCCTCATCGGAGTGGCGAGAGTTGGACACTAATGCTTTATATTGATGACACCGCTTGCTGTGGCCGGTTGACAGCATGATCGCGGATCGCATAGAACGGGTTAAGGAATCTGGGACGATGAAGATGAAGGAGCTGGCCGGCCAGAAGAAGGCCGAGGGCAAGAAGATACTCTCCTTCACCGTCGGAGAGCCCGACTTCGACACCCCAAAGAACATAGTTGAAGCGGCGAAGAGGGCCCTGGACGAAGGTAAGACGAGGTATCTCAATGCGGCCGGGCTTCCGGAGCTGAGGGAAGCCATCGCGAAGACCTCCAAGGCGAGCAACGCCATCCAGTGTGATGCCTCCAACGTGCTTATCGCGCCTACGAAGCACGCCATGTTCGAGACCATCATGGCTACGGTCAACGAGGGCGAAGAGGTCATAATGCCCGACCCCGCGTGGGTCTCGTACGAGCCGGCGACGGCGCTCGCAGGCGGGCGTGCAGTGCCCGTCACTACAACCGCCGCCGACGAGTGGCGGGTTCTTCCTGAGGCCGTCGCGGAGCTGATCACGCCGAAGACCAAGATGATACTCCTCAACTCGCCGTCGAACCCATGTGGCTCAATCGCGAAGAAGGAAGATGTCAAGGGAATCGCAGACCTCGCCAAGGATCACGATCTGGTCGTCCTCTCGGACGAGGTCTATGAGAAGATCGTGTTCGATGGTCACAAGCACTACTCGATCGCCGCAGAGCCCGATATGTTCGAGCGGACCGTCACGATAAGCGGCTTCTCGAAGACGTACGCTATGACCGGCTGGAGGATGGGCTGGCTGGTGGCGCCTAAGCCGCTGTTCAAGGCGATTAGCAAGATCCAGCAACACTCGATAACCCACTGCACCACATTCGCGCAGTACGGTGCCCTCGCGGCACTGGTCGAGTCTCAGGAGCCCGTCGACGCGATGGTCAAGGAGTTCAAGGAGCGGAGGGACCTCGTAATGAAGCTCATCGGCGAGATACCGCGGCTGCACTGCGACGTCCCGAAAGGCGCGTTCTATGTGTTCCCTAAGTTCGACGGTGATATGAACTCCGAGCAGATGGCGCTGCATCTGATGGACAAAGCAGAGGTCGCAATGACTG
>JBFEPA010000057.1:0-8530 GCA_041550275.1 Thermoplasmata archaeon
GACGGGCAGATTCCTTGTCGTCAACGATACGCACTACTACATGGCTAATGAACCACTCACTTCCTTCGATGTTGACATCAGCACGGGGGCCATCCTTAACGCGACCGATATTCAGTACGCTAGTGTACCGTACTCATACTCCTGCGTCTACACTACCCCAGGGGACAATCAGATAGACGACGATGCCGAGGACTACACCGCCACGATATACGCGTCTTATGAGACGGCATCCGTCAACTACACATGTACGGTGTCGTTGCCCGACAGATACGAGCTGGTGGACAGCAGCAGCGAGGAGACGGGCGGACTCGTGATCGTCACAGGATACGATGTATTCACCGTGGACACGGGGAGATCCGTAGGTGGCCCGGTGCCAGTCTCGCTGGTCTTTGAGCAGTCAGAGAAGCCATCGGCCGGAGCAGGCATTGTTGAAGAGCAGGGGCTCGTGTATGCAGTGACCGATGAGGGCGGGAATATAACGAAGTATATTGTCCGCGTAAACTCAACGGTGAACTTCACTGCACAGACCTCCGATGACCCGAACAACAACCCGATGAACTACACATGGAACTTCGACGACTTCACTGAAGCTGTGACTACATCAAATGAGACTTGCGAACACCTGTTTGTCAACGCCTCAGCCAGCAGGATAGTCAATCTGACCGTCACGGACGCTGTGGGCATCCAGAACTGGACCGAGATCGAAGTGTTGTGTGACGACGTAGACCCTGTGCCCGTCATAACCGTCAAGGACCTGGAGGTCAACGAAACGACGGGTATACTCGAGGTCGAGCAGGGACAGATGGTGTGGTTCAACGCCACGTACTCTACTGATGACGCCGTAACCGTGGGCGACTCCTTGGGTGTTGTGGACTTCTTCGAGTTCTACTACGGAAACGACAGCGAGTCCGAGAGGATATCGTGGACCGACGATCAGAAGAACGTGTCCCATTCGTTTGCCGATTCAGGCACCTACGATGTCGTCCTCAATGTGACGGATGTCGCGGGTCATTGGAAGAACACGACGTTGACCGTAAAGGTCAACGACACCGACGCACCTGTCGTATCGTTCACAGTTAAGAACGAGACCTACGGCGATAGCCTCATAGAGAACAAGACGATAGTCTTCGACGCCAACGCGACGACGGACAACCTCGACGCCGTGGAGGACATGTACTACTCGTGGTACTTCGCGGACGGTCAGGGCGCCGACTCGTGGCTGAACGGGACAGGCCTCGTCAATGTCACACACGTGTTCCAGGCGGTGACCGTGTTCTCTGTCGAGCTGAACGTGACCGACTCGTCGAACAACAGTGGCTTGATCAAACATTCGGTCAAGATCGAATCGAGTCCCAGACCATATGTGGTCATCGATGGGGACATCTACTTCGAGCCAGAGGAGTTCACCGAGGGCAAGACCGGCTACATCATTGTCAACCTGACGAACAAGGGCACTGCGGTGGCAGAAGGCGTGGTCGTGACGTTCTACATAGTGGATGAGGACAGCGAGACGCTCATCGGCACAACCAGCAAGATCGTCAACCTCAGCACCTCTGACGAGGTGACAACCGTAGACATAGGCGGCAAGGTGCAGGTCAAGTTCGCCTGGACTCCCAACAACAGGGGCACGTACAAGATAAAGGTCAACGTGACCAGCACGGACCAGCTGCTGGTGGACTCTAAGACGACAGTAGCCGATCAGGACATAGTCGTCAAGGAGGCCCCTTGGAAGAAGGTCGCCCTCTGGGGCGGCATCGCGGCGGTGATCATACTGGTGCCTCTGCTGCTCTACCTAAGGGGTAGATGGTCGAAGCGCGAGCGCAAGGGCCCCAGGAGAGACAGGGATCGCCTCGAAAGGAAGGAGCGCCGGGAGAAGGACAAGATCGAGAAGCAGGAGCGCCGGGAAAAGGACAAGCGTGAGAAGCAGGAGCGCATGGAGCGCGAGAAAGCCAAGAAGGAGAGAAACTCCGAAGAATGAGCCGACAGATGCGCTGGCCTATACCCGACGCAGGCCCGAAACCCCTTCGACAAACCTCTTAACTTGATTTTACCATGATGTGATGGATGAGCCGGGGTTGGCGTCTCTTGGACAGTGGCCCGTTGTCGCCTGCTAGGTCCGTGGCGGTTGACGAGGCGATTCTCGAGGGCCACGGAGAAGGCTCCTCGCCGGATACCGTGCACTTCTACACCCGCTCTGAGCCCGTCGTTTCGATAGGGCGGTTCCAGAGAGTTGCAGAGGCCGTAGACCTCGAGGAATGTGCCAGGCGAGGCGTCGCGGTCGTACGCCGTCGCTCTGGCGGGGGAACAATCTTCACAGACGGTGCTCAGCTAATATTCGCGATCGTGACTTCGGAGTCGGTACTGGGGAGCGCTCCCGCCGACTCATTCAGATCGATCTGCGAGGTCGTCGCCAAGTCCTTGCGAGGCCTTGGCGCGGAGGCCGAGTACAGGCCTATGAACGACGTGGAGGTCGGAGGGAGGAAGGTCTCAGGCAGTGCCCAGCTGAGGAGGCACGGGTCGGTGCTACACCACGGTACTGTGATTGTGGACACCGATATGGAGACGATGGATGCCGTTCTGACGGGCACCCATACACGCCCGTCTGCGAGAGTCGTCCGGCTGTCTGACCTGTTGCATCCCACACCAAGCATGGATGATGTGAAATACTCGCTGGTCACCGGGTTCGAGGCGCTGTTCAACGCCCGGTTCGAGAGATCTCAGCTGACGAAATCCGAGGAGGCGATGGTCACCGATTACGTTGCTACATGCTATGGCAACGACAGCTGGAACCTGAAGATGTGACGGTCACATCTCCTCAGGGGCGCCGACGCCTAGGCAGTCGAGCGCGTTCCTCAGAGTCCACCTTGCAGCTTCTACGAGGGCGAGCCTCGCCTCTGCGACTTCGCCCTCGGCTTTCAGAACCGGCACGTACCTGTAAAACTGGTTGAACTGCGCTGCGAGGTCCTGCGCGAAGGCAGCGAGTGTGTGTGGACGCCTGCTCTCAGCACACTCGCAGATCACAGACGGGAAGGAGGCCACGAGCTTCAGCAGATCCTTCTCATGATCGTTGACCAGCTTCTTGGCACAGCTGTCGGCGGCAGTCGGGCCAGGCGTGGTTTCCGCCTTGGCAAGTATTGAACACGCGCGTGCGTGTGCGTATTGTATGAACGGCGCGCTGCTTCCCTCGAAGTTCAGCGCCTCCTCCCACCTGAATACAATCTGTTTCTCTGCCTGTATCCTGGCGATATTGTACCTCAAAGCCCCCAGGCCAACGGTTCGAGCGATTTCCCGCATGCGCTCCTCTGACAGGTCGGAACGACGTTTACGCACCTCCTCATACGCCATCTCGACCGCTTCGTCAATGAGGTCGTCCAGCGTCACGCCCGTCCCCTTCCTGGTGGACATCCTGCCTTCTGGTAGCGACACGAACGAGTAGAACACCGTCTCGGGCGTCCTGTCGGATCCTATGATGCTGAGCGCAGCGGCGAGCTGCTGCATGCCGAGTTTCTGGTCCTCTCCGAGGACGTTGATCGCGATGTCGGACCTGGAGAATTTATCTAGGTGGTACGCGAGGTCGCGCGTCGTGTACAACGACGTACCGTCCGACCGGGTGAACACCCATTTGGTGTCCCGGCCAGTGATGCCGAACGACTCCAGCTCGAGATGGTAGGCGCCGTCGGATTCGTGACAGTACTCAGAGCTCATCAGCTTCGAGATTACCTCGTCCACGCTGCCCCCCTCGACCAGCTTGGACTCCCAGGCAAAGCCATCGATATGTATGTTGATATGTCGGAGGCTGTCCATCATGCCATCAAGGACGGTCTCGCTGGTCCTCCTGTTGAGCCCAACCGTCTCGGGGTCTCCGTGCTCCAAATTGTACAGGAGGGCGTTGACCTCCTCCAGCACCTTGGGATCCTCGTCGCATCTCCTGTGCGCCTCGCGGTAGTACGGGACGAACTTGTGGTCGCCCTTGTCCCTCTCGGTGGCGGCGTCTATGTCGAGATTCTTCACGCCCCAGGTCATCGTCGCCACCTGGCGCCCGACATCGTTCACGTAGAACTCCGTAGTCACGTCGTAGCCAGCAAGGCGCATTATCCTCGCCAGTGTGTCCCCTATGATCGGGTTCCTTGCCCTGCCTATGTGTATCGGCCCCGTCGGGTTCACGCTTGTATGCTCCAGTAGCACCTTCACACCCTTCTTCGGGCTGGCGCCGAACCCCTCCTTCGCCGCGAGCGCGGCGGATATGGTAGCCTTGGCGAGCCTGTCGAACCTGACATGGAAGTTGACGTAGCCTCCGTTCGCCTCGACCGTATCGACCATCCCATCAGGTGCGATCTTCGAGGCGATGTCCTCCGCAATCTTGGCGGGGGATTTCTTCATGACCTTTGCGAGCGGGAAGCACGGGAATCCAACATCGCCCATGCCCTCCGGCGGCTTCTCCAACACTATTGGCGCGTCGCTCGCGCCGACTGAATATAGCGCAGCGCGGAGCGCCTTCTCCACGTCTTTGCGAAACGCGGCGAGCGGGTCCAGTTGCTCAGTTTGCGTCATCAGTTCACCCTGAACCTTAGTATCCCAGCAAGTCCGCCGAACGCCTTGATGAGGAGACCTCCCTCCTCCGACTCGCCCGATATGAATTCCACTGCGGTGCTGTTCGCGTCGGCCAGCTTGTGTAAATCCTCCACGAGGTCGATCGACGCTTCGACGGTCATTGCGGTACCGCATTTATCGCATTTGACCTCGTCAGGAGTCTCCTTGACGAACATCTCCCTGGTGTTCCCGCAGGACGGACAGAGCATGTCCAGCCTCTTCTTGCGCATGTCCTCTGAGACGAGCAGCGTGTCTACGGCTCCGATCATGAGTGCTTGTTTCACTTGCCCCTCTCCATACACGGCCAAGCCGCCGTCCGGCTTACGAATCTCCTCGAACAGCCTCTGTATGAGGTCCTTCTCCCTCATGAGGTCAAGACCACGGAGTGTATCTCTGGCTTTTTCCACGAGTTCCTTCAGCCCGTACTCGTCGGTGTATCCGGTGTCGAACACATCGACGACTTTCTGCTGCAGTTCATGGTGGAGATACTCGCTCTTGACGAAGAATTCCTTGGTGGGCCCCGGCCCTCCCACGAGAACTCCCTTCATGTCCTTGTCCTCTAGGAAGGCTTCGTTCACGATTTCAGCCACTCTCTTGTAGTACTCGTGCGCCGCGACCTCGATGACCCTCTCGAACCTGCGCGCGGACTGGCCTCCGCGGCCGTGCTTGCTGGGCACGAGCGACTGCAGGTTCTTCACCGGAACAATCCTCTTACCGTTTAACAGACCGACTGTCGCCTCGCTCCTGTCGATGACTATCAACCCGTATCTGTCCTTCTTCTCCAGCATGTCATGCAGTGGCTCGATGTAGAAGGACGAGTCGCAGCGGTACATGAATGTCTGGACCGGATCTGGCGGCTCCAAGACGAACTGTACCATGCTCGTCTGGTCCGCCCCTACAGACCGGTGGCCGACGAAGAATACAAGGCCGTTCTCGGGCGGCTGTTTGAACCCCTTCAATCGCGAGAGTATCGATGATATCGCGGCTTGGACATTCTTGCGTGTGCTAGCCGACTTGATGTTGGACGATTGCGAGTATTCGTTCCTCAGATAAGCGGCAACGTCCGATATCTGTCTCGTCGGGGGTATGTAGAGCGATATGAGTTCCGTGCCCCTGCCAGAGAGGTCGCTTACATCCTCGAGGCTCCTGCGGAACTCGTACTTCTGCAGGTCTGTCAGCTCGGTCATCTCAGAACCAGTCCGAAGCCTTTTGTAGTGGTTAGAGCGTTC
The DNA here is from genome assembly GCA_041550275.1 of Thermoplasmata archaeon. GTDB lineage: Archaea > Thermoplasmatota > Thermoplasmata > UBA10834 > UBA10834 > UBA10834. The sequence continues at coordinate 5,820 of JBFEPA010000057.1, forward strand.
GCCATTATAAAGGTTGACCACGATGGAACCAGTAGTCCTATCGCTGGGCGGCTCTGTTCTGATCACAGACGATGACGATGTCGCCTACATGAAGCAGCTCGCGGAGATGTTCCTGCAGGTATCCTCCGAGCGCAAGCTGCTGATCGTCACAGGCGGCGGCAGGATTGCTCGTCACTACATACGCTCCGCAAGGGCGTTGGGCGCGCCGGAGACGTTGTTGGACGAGATGGGCATCGCCGTCACCCGCCTGAACGCCTGCCTTCTGAGCATAGCCCTGGGGGAACGGTCGACAAGCGTCGTTCCTGTGGACTATGATGAGGCGATTGCAGCCTCACGGTCTCGCGACATCGTCGTCATGGGAGGCGTTACTCCAGGCATAACGACGGACGCCGTCGCCGCGACCTTGGCCGAGCGTGCACACGCGCCACTTCTCGTCAACGCCACGTCTGTCGACGGCGCCTACACGGCCGATCCCAAGACAGACCCGAACGCGAAGCGCATACCGAGGATGTCTTACGATGAGCTGGTGTCGCTCGTGTCGTGCACACCCTCTGGAGCCGGCCCGAACATCGTCTTCGACCCCGTGGGCTCCGATGTGGTCCGCAGGGCGGGGATAGCGCTCTCGATAGTCGATGGCAGGAACATACCGAACCTGAGGGCAGCGCTGATGGGCGAGGAGTTCAGCGGCACGATCGTGAGATGAGGTCACAGCGGCTCGAAGTCGTCGCTCCTCGACTCCTCGATGCCGAGGGAGGAGAACAGTTCCCTGAGGTCTCGGTACTTCGCCTTGGGCATGCCCTTCCGATGGAAGTAGACGCGCTTGGCGCCTCCGCTCTTGTCAACCATCTGTCTTATCATGGCGTCGTCGAGCGAGTCGAGTGCGTAGTTGGCTGCCATATGACCTATAGCAGCCTTTCTCGAAAGCGCCACATCTGTGAACCGAGGAGCGTAATGCCCTCCACCGACGCACACAACCTCCGGATACGATGTCTCCCTCAGCGACAGAATGGTCTCCGCAATGGCTTCAGCAGCGTCCTCTCTGTACCATAGCTCCTCAGAACTGCCAATCTCTATGAAGAACGCTGGACCGTCCGTCAGCGGTCCGTGATGGGTGGTCTCGAAGGAGATGTCGAAGTCGAGCTCTCCGGCGTTCTTCTTCAGTGTCCTCAACGCCTCCGTCATCAGCTGAGGCGATGACGGAGACAACATCTCTGGCACGCCGCCGAAGTCCGCTCCCGAGTAGTTGCCAATGGGGTGGACGGTGAGGGTCGGTATGCCCGATGCCGCTTTGTGACGCGAGGCGAATATCGTCACATCGAAGGTTTTGCCGAGCTTATTCTGCGCCTTGCCGTCGATGTGGTCCTCGCTCAAATGGATGCCGTCTATGAGCACCATTACAAAATCACCGGACTCGAGGACGGGGTTGCCGGAGAACGACCCTTTCTCCGTCCATTCGCCTCGTTCCATTAGTCGTTTTCGTATGTTCATGGAAGCGATGTCCTCGGCCGAGGTGACTATCAGGCGCATGCGCGCACGAAGGTGGTGTGGGGATAACACCTTTTCGCATCTTTGTGGACAGACCGAAAAGGCTTAATCGGACCTGACCTCTCATTCGTCGGGTAGACATGGCTTTGCATACTACGACCATCGGTAGCCTGTATCGTTTCAGGGAAGATCTGCACGAGTCCATCGATGAGGCGATAGCCTTCCAGGAATCCTTCGGCCTCGACCTGATATCGGACGGCGAGCAGCGGGCGGACATGGTATCATACTTTGCCGAATCGCTGACCGGGCTGGCGGTCGAGTCTGGCATGCCTGTCATCACCGGAAAGGTCGAGTTGAGCTCAGACCCTGAGCAGTTCTCCAAGGTCAGAGACCTGAGGTTCATACGCGACAATCATCCTGACACTCCGGTCAAGGTGGCGATAACCGGCCCGACCACGCTCGGCATGACCTGCGGCAGCAGGAAGATAGGGTCGCACTACAAGGGATTGTCGGACTTCTCGCTGTACCAGGACATCGCCTCCGCGCTTGCGCCCATCGCATCGGAGATCGCGGCGTTAGGAGGTCATGTCCAGATAGACGAACCGTTCCTCTCGCAGGGATACAGGGACCTCAAGGAGCGCGTGGCGTTGCTCGATGAAGTCGTTGCTGAAGTCCCAAGGGAACGCGCGAGCGTCCATGTCTGCGGCAACATCACGCGGTTCGGTGTCCTCAGCCATCTGATTGATTTGGATAACGTCTCAGCGCTGAGCTTCGCGTTCGCGGGAAGACAGGAGAGGCCGAACATCGAGCTTCTCAAGGACGGGATTCTTACAGGGTCCGACAAGAAGCTCGGGGTCGGCTGCATCGCGGTCACACCCATGTCAGAGGCCGAGGTGGACTCACCCGAGGCGGTCAGGGACCTTCTCCAGGACATCGTAGGCCGTATAGGTATCGACTCGATCGCGTACGCTCACCCAGATTGTGGTTTGAGGGCAACCAGCAAATCGCTTGTGCCTATCATTCTGACAAACCTCCAGGCCGGGGTAGATCTTCTAGGATAAGCCCCGGCAGGATGGGTGTTCGCGATGACATCAGGGCTGTTGAGTGCCAGCGAAGCGAGGAAGAACGTCAACTACCTCGCCTCATTGGACTTCATCGTCAGCCTGGGGTTCGGCTTGATATTCCCGCTCTTTCCGGTGTACGCGACGAACCTCGGTGCAGGCGGC